>CAJPLH010000157.1 GCA_905371275.1 Prevotellaceae bacterium | reverse complement strand
ATATCGACTAGTTGATTGACCGATTGGAAAAGCTGATTTCTAATTTTGCAGACTCGAATGACTACCATGCATGCCCCAAGATCTTTGTAACGGGACAAATCAACGGCTGGAGCAAAAAGGGGGAAGCTGGTGCTGTGATTGAGGGAGAAGAGGGCGCAACAATGAGCTACGTATCGTGGCAAAATGCTCCAGAGAGTGTGAAGCTAGAGATTGAGACCTTGCTAAAGATGATATACACTATCTCTCAAACACCCGACATTAGCTTTGAAAGCGTAAAGGGTATTGGCGCGATTAGTGGGGTCGCGTTGAAATTGCTGTTTATGGATGCACATCTCAAGGTGCAAGAGAAACGCGAGATATTCGATGACTACTTGCAACGAAGGGTGAACGTGATAAAGGCTTTCATCGGTCAATTTAACATGGAGCTCGAGTCAGCAGCGGAGATGCTGGAGATTGAACCAGAGATAACACCCTATATGCTTACGAATGAGATTGACGATATTAACATGTGGCTTGCTGCGAATGGGAATAAGCCCCTTGTGTCTCAAAAGGCGAGTGTAAAGGGGGCTAATCTAACGCAGGATCCAGATAGCGACTTTGAACAAATCCAAGAGGAGGCGAATGCCGAGAACTCGTTTTCGATAGGTGAACCCGTAATTGACGCATAATTATGAAAAGAATAATTTCTTACCTTATTGCACTTGCTTTATTTGGATGCAAATATGATGGAACAAAGGGGTATGTGGTTGGTAAAGAATATACCCCTGAACATACAGAGAAGAATATACGTCTAATAGGTAAAGTACTTCATGCTAAAGAAGAAATAGTCCCAAGTCAATGGCGGGTATGGGTAGCCGACTCTTGTGGTGTTAAGGTCGTCAATGTTGATAGCCTTTCTTTTCAAAGAGTTAGACATGGAGAGTTTCGGGTGTTCAAATAATGGCAAAGAGAGTACAACAGACAATAGTTGCACCGAAATACAAGTGCATGGATTGTAGGCGCTCTTATGATTGGCACGAAAAGAAAATTGGCAGGGGGACTATTTCTGTGTCGTTGTCGCTATCACCACGACGGCAAGTATATAAGGTTTCTGAAAGACCCTCAATGTGAACGATTCGAGTTAAGAAGAGATGGCTAAGAGACAGAAGACAAAAGCATTTTCCTTTCAAGGGTTCGACAATGCACACTATAAGACCACGGCAGCTTACACGCGAGCCGTGAATGAGTTATTTGATAAGGCGACGAGTGATATTGCCGAAGCTGCAAATAAGGAGGATTACAACCCCGATAAGCCGTTTTCTTTTGATGATTACCCTAGAGCTAAGACTAGATTGCAAACTACACTCAAAGGACTAGCAAAGAAGATGCAAGCCGTTGTTGAAACGGGGTCAAGAAGGCAGTGGCTGTTTGCCTGCAAAAAGAACGAGGAATTTATTTCGTCTATCTTTGACACAACGAAGTTGGCGAAAGGGAAGATTAAGAAGATGCAAGACCGCAATCTCGATGCCTTGCAGGCTTTTCAACAGCGCAAAGTGGGAGGCATGGACCTTTCGGAACGTGTGTGGAAGTACACGGAACAATACAAGGAGCAAATTGAGATAGGACTTGATGTGGGGCTAGGAGAGGGGCGTAGTGCACAGCAGCTATCTAGAGATTTGCGACAGAATCTGAAAGACCCTGACCGATTGTTCCGTAGGGTGCGCGATAAGAGAGGGAATTTGCAGCTCTCGAAAGCAGCGAAAGCTTTTCATCCAGGACGTGGGGTGTATAGAAGTAGCTATAAAAACGCGATGAGGCTCACGCGCTCAGAAATAAATATGGCTTACAGAGAGTCAGACCATTTGCGTTGGCAACAGCTTGATTTTATTGTTGGCTTTGAGGTGCATCGTTCAAACAGAGAGCCACAATTCAAGTGCAAACTGTGTGATAGACTTGTTGGGCGTTACCCCAAATGGTTTAAGTACAAAGGTTTTCATCCTCAATGCATGTGCTATGCAACCCCCATTTTGATGGACGAAGAAGACTTCGACAATCAAGAGTTGTCGGACCTCAAAAGTGCGTTAAAGGGAACAGAGTACAAGAAGTATTCTGCGAAGAATGCAGTCACAGATCTCCCCGAAGAATTTAAGAAATGGGTAGAGGAAAACGCCCCACGGCAGAGATACTGGAAATCCACGCCTTACTTCATCAAGGACAACTTCGTGGATGGGGATTTGACAAAGGGACTGAGATATATCCCAAGCGTTAAGCCTACTGCCACATCGGTAGATTTTGCATTTGATTATGATACCCCCAATGAAAGTCTTGATGCCTACATCAGCGGTGAAACTATGTGGCTGAACAACTACTTAAGAGGGCGTGGAGATTTTGGTGTCCTTAGCAAGGGGGAACAATCACTGCTTGACGAATTAACGACAATCACACAGAAAGAAAAGGTTGGAGAACGCGTTTTGTGGCGTTCTGTTGATGCTCGTGCCATATTTGGAGATATGAGCGATTCAGAATATGAAGACCTTCTAGGCAGGCTTGTTTATGGTGATGACAGAAGAGCCATCATCGAGATGACGCAGAAGTTCCTTGATGTTAGCGGAACAAAGCAAGAAGAAAAAGGCTTTATGTCCACCACAAAGGATAAGAACATAGCAATGCAATGGGGTGCTTATACTGGTTCGCGCACACCTGTGTTGCTGAAAATCAAAACAACGGCAGAAACAAGAGGTATAGATGTCGAACGATATACGTTAATACACAACCCACAAGCGGAGCGCGAGCAACCTCAAAAGGAAGTCCTACTTCGTAGGGGCTTACAATACAAAGTTGTTGCGATAAAAGAACTGGAAGGGCATATATGCGTTGAGGTAGAATTGCTTGATAATGCAAATGAAAATAGTAAACAAGCCTCCACGGTAGACCCAATACAGCAAGAACTTGATGCGCTGCAGACTCAAATCGTTAGCATTCGACAAAAAAGTGCCGAATGGGGGCTTAACACACCCCTCCTTGACGCAGCATTGGCGGCACGAAACCCGAAAGACGTTGTCCTTGCCATTTCATCACTTAAAAACCGCGTGAACAACGCAATCAATGAATTAAAAGTGTTTATTGCAGATGTGGAGGCGACAATCAAGGAAGCAAAGGTAAACAAGGTCGATTCAAACGATGTTTTTGCAGACTTGCAATCGGTCAAGTCAGACAAGCGTTATTGGTTGATGGGCAAAGACGCGATGAAGCAGCGGTTGGAGGGTTTGAAAGCAAAGATAAGGTCTTTGCTAAATCCAGCACACCCTGCAATTTTATCAAAATACGAAACCAATGAGCAGGTTAATACGACCTTCAAAACAATTAACTCGGAATTTACGACCGAAAAATGGTTTGAACACGGTGATTTATCATTGACACTGACAAGGGAAAGCGGTGTAAATGGTTCTACTAATATGTATGGGCGTATTTCCTTGAAACCCGACAGGTTGGAGCGTGTTAAATCCGCCCTTTCGAAAATCGGAAGCGGAAAACCGAAAGACATTACGTTTGAAGAAGCGGACGCTATGGCAACTTTTTGGCACGAAATAACCCACAACCGCAATATACCAGGCAATATGGACCTGACAGATACACAAAGGGACGTGATGGAAATGATGAACGAATTTGTTGCAAGAAAAACACTTCCAGAATTTTATAAAAGGCTAGGATGTGCAATAACGCCCCACCCAGAATTTATCACAGATAGAGCGTCGACGGGATATAACCGTCGTGTTCGGGGGTACGATTTTGTGATTTCAAAATTAGGTCTTGACCCTGGCAAAGTGTTGGAATCTGCAAAGAAGAATCTGTTTACGTTGAAATACACAGAGCAGGATACAACAGCCAAGCAAGCTTTGCTAGATGGGGGGCTTGACGAATTTGTGGGTGCTAATGGAAAGAAAATCGGAAAGGTGCAACTCAACAAGATTGTCGCGATGTGTCGAAAGGGATATTTCACAACTGCCATTGAGGACTACTTGAGAGACCAAGGTATTATTTAAGAAAAGGGGAGGCTTTATTGCCATCCCCTTATTCGTTGTTTTCGGCTTTAAGTTCCCTTTTGTATTGTTGCCTAACAGCATTCAATAAGGCTTTGTCATTGATTATTTCGGCATACTCAATCAATGTGTGTGCGTTCAGTAAGGGGTAAGATTCCAATTCACGCAAATACGCTTCTTTTGGAATAATGATGATGTCGGAAATTAACTTTTTGTCTTTGCAGAAGTCAAAGATGGTCTTGCTTTTCAAATTAGAATAGTCCATGATTGTTTTATTTTGGTGATTCACTATTATTTCCTCATTAGAAGGAGACTGTTGGGGGGGGTATGTCGCCCCAACTCTGATAAAGAGTTCTTGATTTACCACCAAAGGTACGCACTTTTTCGCTCATAGGATAGGGAAAGAGAGAAAAAGTGACGGAGGAGCAGAGAAATAACTTGCAAATAACTTCCAAGCGTGCAGCCAACGACTTGCACGCATTCGCGCTTATCTTTGTATATGATTTGCAAAACTTTAATATACAGAGTATGAACTATCAACAAATTCTAGCACTACTGGTCGCGAAATTTACAGGCGTGCGAAAAGACGGGTTGGAGCAAATGGCGCGCACCATTGCGCTACAATGTGCCAACGAAGAAGAAGCGAAAAACCTTGTCGAAAAGATTACAGATGCGCAGGTAAACGATTTCGTGAAGGAATATCGCAAGATGGTAGACAAGGAGGTTTCGGACAGCAACAAGACCTTTGAAGCAAACTTGAAGAAGAAGTTTGACCTTGTGGCGAAGAAGAACGAGCCCGAACCCAAGGAGGAAGTAAACGAACCCAAGGAGGGTGACATTGCTGCCATTGTGGCAAAGGCAGTTGCAGGGGCTATGCAGCCACTTCAAGAACGATTAGACAAGTACGAGAAGGGGGAGGTTGGAAAGTCAAGGCTTCAAGCATTGCAAGACAAACTCTCTGCGTGCAAAGACAAAACATTCAAGGCGCAAACCTTGAAAGACTTTGGACGAATG
>CAJPLH010000156.1 GCA_905371275.1 Prevotellaceae bacterium | reverse complement strand
GCCATAGACCAATGGCCAAAAGCGAAATGCTTCCATCAAATTCCTACACACAAAATGGCTTGTTTGTTTCGTCGGTTTGGCTAAAAATGGTAACTTTGCCCTTACGGACTTCACAAACATAGATTCTGATATGAAAAGAACTCTCCTTTCCCTAGCACTTGGCGTGGTGTTTTGCGCGAGTGCTTGGGCGCAAAATGCACCCAAATATGTGTTTTATTTCATTGGTGACGGTATGGGCGTCAACCAAGTGAATGCGGCTGAAACATTTGGGGCTGCCATCGAAGGAACGATTGGCATCAAACCCCTGACATTTCCTTCATTCCCTCACGTGGCGTTGGTGAACACGCAGAGTGCTAGCCACGGTATCACGGACTCCGCAGCAGGCGGAACAGCACTCGCCACAGGACGCAAAACGTACAACAACGCGATTGGGGTGCTCACCGACAGCATCACCCCCGTGACTTCGGTGGCGGTGTGGGCGAAAGAAGCAGGAGCTGCCGTGGGCATCGCCACGAGTGTGAGTGTTGATCACGCCACCCCAGCTTGTTTTTATGCGCACCAGAAACACCGCAAGATGTATGCAGAAATTGGGCGTGAATTGGTGGCATCTAACTTTGATTTCTTCGCCGGTAGCGATTTTTTGAAACCAGCTCCTCTCCACGAAGGAGAAGCCAACTTGTATGATCAAGCACGCGCTAAGGGATTTACCATTGCCAATGGATACAAGGAATTTGCCAAACAATATCGCAAAGCCGACCGTATGATTCTCTTGCAAAACAAGGAAAACAATGCGCGCGACAATGCCTCTATCCCTTATGCACTCGACCGCAAAAAGGGCGATTTGACTTTGGCCGACATCACGCGCGCCACGATTGCTTTTTTGCAAAAGAAAAATCCTGAGAAGTTTTTCTGCATGATTGAAGCCGGCAAGATAGACTGGGCTTGTCACAACAACGATGCCGCGCCTATGGTGCGCGAAGTGATTGATGCTGACGAAGCTGTTCGCGTGGCTTACGAATTCTATCGCCAACACCCCGAAGAAACGCTCATTATCATCACGGCCGACCACGAAACAGGCGGTATCACCTTGGGCAGTGGTGGCTACAGTTTGAATTTACCTGCGCTGACGAGTCAGAGGATGAGCAGTTATCTCTACACCACACGTTTGAAGGAGCTGAGCAAACGTATGGGTAAGAAGTTTACGTGGGATTTTGTGCGCCGCGATTTGCAAGAGTATTTCGGTTTTGGCAAAAGCATCAAACTCACAGCTGATGAAGAAAAGACGCTGCACGATGCTTTCGACAACCTGATTTCAGGCAAAGACAAGGGTTTCCAAAGTTTGTATGCTTCGGAGAGTGGACTTTCTTCGGCTGCCAAACAGATTGTGAGCAAAAATGCCCACATCGGTTGGACAACTTTGGGACACACAGACGGCTATGTGCCGGTGTTTGCCATTGGTGCTGGTGCAGAGGCTTTCCACGGTCGCATCGACAACACGGAAATTCCTAAGACCATCGCTCGTTTGGCAGGGTATCCTATGCCCGAAGATTTGAAATAAAAAGGTTCTGTCTAATAAAGGGCAAACTGCTGCGTTATTTTCGATATTCAGCTTTGGTCACGTACTTCAAGTACGCTCCCTTCAGCCTCCATCTCAATGCCTTGCATTTTATCCCTTTATTAAACCCCTCCTATTGATTGCATAAAGCCCCAAAAAACGTCCGCATCAGAGTAAACTCTGGTGCGGACGTTGTTTTTAATATAGAGCAGATGGAAACCTAAAACTCATCGTTAGCGTAGAGGAAGTCGAAGGTGGCAGGGCGATATTCAAAAATCTCTTCATCGCGGAAGAAACGTTTGAGTTCGACGGCTGCCGTTTCGAGACTGTCGCTGGCGTGCACAATGTTTTCTTGGAACGACATACTGTAATCGCCACGAATGGTACCGGCAGGGGCTTTGCGTCCGGTGGTGGGGCCTGTGATGGTGCGCACAGCTTCAACTGCGCCAACACCTTCGAGGGCAATGGCTACAACAGGGGTGACCATCATACTATCTTTGACGCGCTGGAAAAATTCTTTGCCAGCGAGGTGAGCATAGTGTTCGGAGAGCACCTTGTCGGTGAGTTGCATCATTTTGAGACCACACACGCGCAAGCCTTTTTTCTCAAAACGTGAAAGGATTTCGCCCATTAAGGCGCGCTGCACGGTGCAGGGTTTGAGGAGAACTAATGTTTTTTCGAGTGCCATATTGCTATTTGTTTGAGGGTAAGGGGGATTCATCGGTAAAGTTGTGGCCGGCAGACTGTACTGCCTTGGCGCGAGCGCCTCACAAGGCTAGACAAGTGAAAAAGCGGAGCGATGAATTTGGACGTAAATTTACGTCATTTTTCAGAAGTTCCCAAAGATTTAGCGATAAAAAGGGAGTAAGGAAGCAAAGAAGCAATGAAAAGAAGGCTTGGCTATGGAGTTATAGATAAATTTTATAAGGAGTTACGGCGATAAGATAAGAATTTTATTGTACCTTTGCCTATATCTGAAATAATATGGCAACACGACTACATAAAATATGGACGAAATGCCGGCGTTTGTGGCATTGTTTGCTCCAAAATATGGGGCGTTCTTCGAGGAAAATGCACGAAGATCTGCACACCGTGGCAGGCGAAGACATTTTGAAGTATATTTGCGACGCTGGTGGAAGTTTGCCCCGTGAGAAAATGGGCAAAGCGATGCGTCGTCTGAATATGAACGAGACGACTCTGGCGGCTGCGGTGGGACGTTTGGCACTTGCTGGTATGCTGACTATGGGCGAACAATTTGTGCTCACAGAGAAAGGTAAAGAAGCCGGACTGAAATTGATTCGTGCGCACCGCATTTACGAACAATATCTGGCGGAACATTCGGGATATGATCCGACAGAGTGGCACCAACGTGCACACCGCATGGAGCACCACATCAGTAAAGATGAACAAGAACGCTATGTTTCGCTCTTGGGCAATCCGCTCTATGACCCGCACGGTGACCCAATTCCAACGGACTCTTTGGAAATGGCACCGGCTTTGCACACTGCACAATCGCCACTTCCCAACACTTTTTGGCGCGTTGCTCACGTGGAAGACGATGATGCTGACATCTTTCAGCGCATTCTCCAAACGGGACTGGCAAAAGATGCGGTGATTCACGTGTTGAGCATCAATGGGCGCAAATTTTCGTTCTGCTATGAGGGCGAAACGTTTGAGTTGCCTACCTCGACATTGGGCGCGCTAGACTTGCTTCCACTCACCGAAGAGGAAGCTTATGCGGAATGGCCGGCTGAAACCTTCCGTCTGTGTCATCTTCAACAACACGAAAAGGCGCGCATAGTGGGACTCTCTCCGGCTTGTCGCGGTGCACTCCGCCGCCGTCTACTCGATTTGGGCTTTGTGCGCGGCAGTAGGGTGTCGGTGGCGATGCACAGTCCGATGGCAAATCCCACGGCTTATGTGGTGCGCGGCACAACCATCGCGCTTCGTCAAGACCAAGCGCGCTACATCCTCGCCGTGCCTAACTAGAAGAACCAGAAGACTAGAAAATCTAGAAGAACTAGAAGTTCTAGGGCATCTAGAGCCTCTAGAAAACCTAGAAAACGACCAAGAACGCTGATGCAAAAAAATAAAGAACTTCCCCCTCATTGTGCCGTTTGTCCGCAAGCCACGCTCCACACGTTGGTGAGAAAAGGCGAAACGCAGAACGAGAACGCACAATATGTGATAGCCCTTGCTGGAAATCCCAACACGGGCAAAAGCACCGTGTTCAACGCGCTCACAGGATTGAAGCAACACACGGGCAACTGGCCGGGTAAAACAGTGGGCAAGGCAGAAGGTTTCTTCGACTATGAAGGAGAAACCTATCGCATTGTCGATTTGCCGGGTACGTATTCCCTCTCCTCCACTTCGGAAGACGAGGAGATTGCGCGTGATTTCATTCTCTTCGGACAACCCGATTTGACGGTGATGGTGGCGGATGCTACCCGACTGGAGCGCAACATGAATATGATTCTCCAAGTGCTCCAAATCACTGACCGCGCTGTGCTTTGCGTGAATCTGATAGACGAGGCAAGGCGCAACAAAATAGAATTGAATCTCAAGGCTTTGTCGCGCAGACTGGGTATTCCGGTGGTCGGAGCTTCGGCTCGCTCGGGTCAAGGTTTGGCAGAACTACTTCTTGCCATCAAAGAGGTGGTGGACGGAAAATTTGTGTGCCGTCCTTATCGCAATTTCTCGCTTCCCCAAGCAACGAAGGAGAAGGTGGCGCGACTCACCACTGCTATTGAAGCGGAGCATCCTCATCTGAACAATGCGGAGTGGATTGCGTTTCGACTCATTGAGCACGATCCGAGTGTGCAAGAACAGTTTGCCACTCCACAACTGACTGAGCTTGCCGAGGAGATTCACCTGCAAATTGGTCACAACTTCCACGACCAGTGGATGGAAGACATTTACATCCAGGCAGAACGCATTTGTTCGGAGGTGGTGTCTCAACCCGGAGAAGGCGGACAGTTGCCACTCGACGTGAAGTTGGACCGCATTCTCACCCATCGCTTTTGGGGTTTCCCCATCATGATAGCCTTGTTGAGTGGGGTGTTTTGGCTCACCATTGTGGGAGCAAACTACCCTTCTTCATGGCTCGATACACTCTTTGTGGGCTGGGGGCATCCCTTCTTGCGACATCTGTTTGAAATGGCCGGTTCTCCAGAATGGCTCACAGGTTTTGTGGTGGATGGTGTCTACCTTTCCATGGCTTGGGTGGTGTCGGTGATGCTGCCGCCGATGGCAATTTTCTTCCCTCTTTTCACCCTCCTAGAAGACTTTGGTTATCTACCGCGCGTGGCTTTCAATCTCGATGAACTTTTCAGACGTTCGGGCGCGCACGGCAAACAAGCTCTGACGATGAGCATGGGCTTCGGGTGTAACGCTGCTGGAGTGGTGTCTACACGCATCATCGACAGTAACCGCGAACGGCTCATTGCCATTATCACCAACAATTTCTCGCTCTGCAACGGACGCTGGCCGACGCAAATACTTTTGGCG
>CAJPLH010000155.1 GCA_905371275.1 Prevotellaceae bacterium | reverse complement strand
GCAGCCTATCGCGAAGAAAACACCAACTTCCTCGCCAATCTCGAAGGAAAACCCGGCATACAGACATTGCGCTGCGGAGTGAAATATAAAGTGCTCAACCCTGCACCCCCCATTCCCGAAGGAGCCACAGAACGCACCTTGCGCAAACTACAGTCCACACCGCAGCCACGAAGCATCGTCACCGTTCACTATGACGGAAAACTCATTGACGGCAAACAGTTTGACTCTTCTCGAAGAGGAAGCGGAGCACCTGCCGTGTTTCGTGTTAATGAACTCATCACCGGTTGGCAAGTGGCACTCGTCAATATGCACATCGGAGAAAAATGGGAAATCTATGTCCCTGCTGAAGCGGGCTACGGAGAACGCGGTGCCGGACGCGACATTCCAGGACACAGCACACTCATTTTCCAACTCGAACTGATCGACATCAACTAATTTATGCACCAATATATCGAGGTGAAAGGAGCGCGCGTCAATAATCTCAAAAACATTGACCTCAAAATTCCGCGCAACCAATTCATTGTCATCACAGGACTTTCCGGTTCTGGCAAATCATCGTTGGCTTTCGACACCCTCTACGCCGAAGGACAACGCAGATATGTCGAGAGCCTTTCGGCCTATGCCCGACAGTTTTTGGGCAGAATGAACAAACCCGAAGTAGACTATATCAAAGGGCTGCCACCTGCCATTGCCATCGAACAAAAGGTGACAAGCCGAAATCCACGTTCCACTGTGGGCACTAGCACCGAAATTTACGAATACCTCCGTTTGCTCTTTGCGCGCATCGGACGCACCTTTTCGCCCGTCAGCGGAAAAGAAGTAAGACGTTGCAGTGCAGACGACATTGTGAACGCGGCTTTGCAACACAATCCTGGCACCCGATTCACCGTCCTCGCACCCCTCAAAACGAGAACCGACCGCACCTTCATCCAACAAGTCGAAGTGATGCTCCAACAAGGCCTTTCGCGACTAGACTGCGATGGAGAA
This sequence comes from Prevotellaceae bacterium, assembly GCA_905371275.1. Taxonomy (GTDB): domain Bacteria; phylum Bacteroidota; class Bacteroidia; order Bacteroidales; family Bacteroidaceae; genus Alloprevotella. Next base: position 4,082 of record CAJPLH010000155.1, on the reverse strand, counting down.
ATGCTCCGCATGGACGAAGTCATCCTTTCCACCTCAGCCATTGAAACCTGCACCGAAGCATTGCACCAAGGCCGACTCTTTCTCCTCCTCGACCGCCTTGCTGTCGATGGTTCCAAAGACGGCATTTCGCGACTCACCGACTCTGTGGAAACCGCTCTTTTTGAAGGCGACGGAGAATGCTTTCTGCGCTTCTATCCCGAGAAGAATTTGGAGCATTTTTCCACCCGATTCGAAGCCGACGGCATCACCTTTGAAGAACCCTCCGACAATCTCTTCTCTTTCAACTCCCCCGTGGGAGCTTGCCCACGCTGTGAAGGTTTTGGCAAAGTCATGGGCATCGATGAGCACCTCGTCATCCCCGACACCTCCCTCTCTGTCTATGATGGAGCAGTGATGTGCTGGCGTGGCGAAAAACTGGGTATGTGGCGCGAAGAATTCTTGCGCCGTGCTCAACAACACAACTTTCCCATCTTCGAACCCTATTACAATCTCACCGAAGAACAACGCGATTTGCTCTGGCATGGTGGCGAAGGAATGGCGTGGGAAGAAGGCGATGTAGATGTGTGCATCGATGGATTTTTCAAAGCCTTAGAGATGGGACAATATAAAATCCAAAACCGCGTGATGCTCGCTCGCTATCGCGGCAAAGCCACTTGTCCTGATTGCAGAGGAAAAAGACTCCGCCCAGAAGCACTCTACGTCAAAGTGGGAGGAAAAACCATTGCCGACCTCGTGAAAATGTCGGTTAAAGAACTCGCTCTCTGGTTTGCCCAACTCCAACTCACCGACCACGAACAGCAAGTGGCACAACGCTTGTTGTCGGAAATCAACAACCGCTTGCATTTCCTCGAAGAAGTGGGCCTCAACTATCTCACTCTCGACCGCCTCTCCAACAGTCTCTCCGGAGGAGAAAGCCAGCGCATCAACCTCTCCACCTCCCTCGGCAGTAGTTTGGTGGGCAGTCTCTACATCCTCGACGAACCCTCCATCGGTTTGCACTCTCGCGACACCGAACGCCTTGTCCACGTGCTTCAAGAACTTCGCGATGTGGGCAATACGGTCATTGTGGTGGAACACGACGAAGACATCATGCGCGCTGCCGACCACATCATCGACATTGGCCCTGAAGCCGGACGATTAGGCGGACAAGTGGTTTGGACTGGCGACTATCGACACCTTGCCGATAAAGCCAACACTACCGACTCTGCATCTTCCTCCACGGTCAACAGTCCTGCTAGCCACACCCTCAACTATCTCCTCGGACGCGAACGCATCCAACTCCCCGCTTCGCGCAGAAAGTGGAACCGCAAAATCACCGTCAAAGGAGCGCGCGAAAACAATCTCAAAGGCATCGACGTGGACTTCCCCCTCAATGTCTTCACCGTGGTCACAGGCGTCTCGGGTTCGGGAAAATCTACCCTCGTACGCAACATCTTCTATCCTGCCATTCAGCAACATCTCAATGAGTCGGGAGAGCGTCCTGGAGAATTTCAATGCCTGGAAGGCGACCTCAAAGCCATCACTGCCGTTGATTTCGTTGACCAAAATCCCATCGGCCGTTCCTCACGCTCCAACCCCGTCACCTATGTCAAGGCCTACGATGAGATTCGCAAACTCATGGCCGAACAAGCCTTGGCCAAACAAATGGAAATGAAACCGGCTTTCTTCTCCTTCAATGCCGAAGGCGGACGCTGCGAAGAGTGCAAAGGCGCAGGCACGGTGAAAGTGGAAATGCAGTTTATGGCCGATTTGGAATTGGAGTGCGAAACCTGTCACGGACAGCGGTTCAAAAACGAAGTGTTGGAAGTCAGATTTGAAGGCAAAAACATCTACGACATACTCGAGATGACCGTCAATCAGGCCATTGAGTTTTTTGAACAATATGGCAAGAAAAAGATTGTCAATCGCCTTCGTCCCTTGCAAGATGTCGGACTAGGCTACATCAAACTCGGTCAGTCGTCGTCCACACTCTCGGGAGGGGAAAACCAACGCGTCAAACTGGCCTACTATCTCGGACAAGAACGCGCACAACCCACGCTCTTCATCTTCGACGAACCCACCACGGGCTTGCATTTCCACGACATCAACCGCTTGCTCAAGGCCTTCAATGCTTTGCTAGAACGTGGACATTCTCTCGTGGTCATTGAGCACAATCTCGATGTCATCAAAACGGCCGACCACATCATCGACCTCGGCCCCGAAGGGGGAAACGCTGGGGGAGAACTCGTCTTTGCCGGTACGCCCGAACAACTCGTGGCTGCTGGAAAAGGCTACACGGCTCACTATCTTGCACCGCTGATGCAACAAGACTGATTTGAGCATCAAAACTCAGAAAGAAGTCAAGACGGATTCACCGACCCAACAACTCATTCAACCCAAATCGGTCATTAGATTCTGAACAGATTTCATTTGATTGTTGAGCAGATGGTTTTTTGTTAGTTTGAAGGCGTAGCGGGCTACGGCGAGAACGAACAAGAAACAAGATGCCAACAAGAAAATGAAAGATGGTAGAAAGTTATATTCTCCATAACGATTTGCGCTATAACGGTCTAATGACCGATTTGGGTTCAACAACTACTAAACCACCATTGCTATGTCCCACATCTCCACTCGACAAGGACTCATAGCCCTAAGTCCCATCTTTGTGCTCATTGCGCTCTTTCTCACCCTTAGCATCGCTTGGGGCAATTTCGACAAAGTGCCGCTCGTGGTGGTCTTTGTCATTGCATCGGCCTATGCCCTCTTCATCACCAACAAGAACCACGCTGCGGAAATGGCTGTGGGCAAAAACAACAAACCGCGCAAACTCTCCATTGCCGACCGGGTGATGGTGTTTAGTCGCGGTGCGGGAGACAAAAACCTGATGATGATGCTCTGGATCTTCATCCTGGCAGGAAGTTTTGCACAAACCGCCAGAGCCATGGGAGCCATCGACTCCACGGTCGATCTCACGCTCCAACTTCTCCCCTCCTCTTTCCTCCTCCCGGGGTTGTTTCTTGCTGCCTGCTTTGTCTCGCTTAGCATCGGCACCAGTGTGGGCACTGTCGTTGCCCTAGTGCCGGTGGCTTCCGGCATTGCCACCTCTTCGGGCATTGCCCTGCCCATTGTCGTGGCGGCTGTGGTGGGCGGTGCTTTCTTTGGCGACAACCTCTCCTTCATCTCCGACACCACTATCGTGGCCACACGCTCGCAAGGGGTCAAACAGAATGCCAAATTTCGCACCAACATCTACATCGCAGCTCCTGCTGCGCTCATCTGTTTCGCCATCTACTACGTGCTGGGCAACACCGGTGCTGCCATCACCGACATCCCTCCTGTGGAGTTCTTGAAAATCACACCCTATCTCTTTGTCATCGTCGCAGCTGTCGCAGGACTCGACGTCACTCTTGTGCTCCTCATCGGCAATCTCCTCTCCGGTCTTGTGGGACTCTCCACGGGTAGTTTCACCCTCCAGGGCTGGTTTGCAGCTATGTCACAAGGCATAGGCGGTATGTCCGACACCATTCTCATTGCCCTTTTGGCAGGCGGATTGATGGAAGTGATTCGCCACAACCGAGGCATCCAATTTCTCATCAACACCCTCACTCAGCGCATCCACGGCAAACGAGGTGCAGAAGGCGTGATTTCAGCCCTTGTGGCCATCATCAACTGTGTCACGGCTAACAACACCGTGGCTATCCTTGCTGTGGGAAAAATCTCCAACGAGATTGCCGAAACCTATGGGGTGAACAAGAGCAAGAGTGCTTCGTTGCTCGACACTTTTTCGTGTGTCATGCAGGGTCTTTTGCCCTATGGTGCGCAACTCCTTCTCGCTGCCAGCCTAGTCAAAATCAGTCCTGTCGAGATTCTTCCTCACATGTACTACAACTTCGTCTTGGCTGCTCTCGCCATTCTCAGCATCCTCTTGCGCTATCCTCGCAAGTTTAGCTAATTTTCTATTTCCTATTTCGTTTTTCATAGCTGGTTTCTAGGTCGTGGTTAAGGTTTGATACTGTCTTAAGGGTCGAATTCCTACCCCTCATTGATGCTCTGACAACGAGCAAAAACAGTCGGGATGGTTTTTCACATCGCAAAGTTACGAA
>CAJPLH010000154.1 GCA_905371275.1 Prevotellaceae bacterium | reverse complement strand
TATAGGAAAGAGTTACATAGTAGAAGAGTTTGGAAAGAATGAATATGATTCGTACATTCTCATCGATTTCAACAAAGCCCCAGAAAGTGTAAGAAAATGGTTTGACCTTTATTTGGAAGACCTTGACACTCTATTTCTCTATCTGAGTCAGCATTATAAGGTAAGACTCCATCGTCGCAAATCATTGATTATTCTTGATGAAATACAATTATGCCCAAGAGCCAGAGCTGCCATAAAATTTTTGGTAGCAGATGGCAGATATGATTACATAGAAACAGGCTCACTGGTTAGTATAAAAAAAAATACGCAAGACATTGTACTTCCTTCAGAAGAACGTGCGATACAAATGTACCCAATGGACTTTGAAGAGTTTCTTTGGGCAACAGGTAACGAAATGTTGATGGATTTGATACGGCAAAAGTATAAAGAACAGCAACCAATGGGACAAGATTTTCACCGAAAGGCAATGGATGCCTTCCGACTATATATGATAGTCGGAGGAATGCCACAAGCAGTCAAAAAATATGTGGAAACGAAAGATTTCGACGCTGTGGATACAGCCAAACGCGACATTCTGACCATATATCGTAATGACATATTCAAATACGCAGGGGAAACAGCCAATAAAGTAGTGTCTATATTTGATCAAATCCCTTCGCAACTCTCTAAGCACGAGAAGAAATTTCGACTGTCAGCCTTACGTCCTGATGCAAAATTTCGCGACTGGGACGACGCATTCTTCTGGTTGAAGGACGCAAGGGTTGTCAATATCTGTTATAATTCAACAGAACCTAACATCGGACTAAAGATAAACGAAGATCGCACAACATTGAAGTGCTATATGAATGATACAGGTTTATTGATAAGCCACTCTTTTGATGAAAAAAGTATTGTTTCTAATGAGATTTATCAGAAATTACTCTTTGGCAAATTAGAGGTAAACGAAGGGATGCTCATGGAAAACATCGTGGCACAAATGCTAACTGCGAGCGGTAATAGACTTTTTTTCTATAGTAAATCGTCTACAAAAGCAGAAGACCGTATGGAAATAGACTTCCTACTACAAAAAGAGAAGGTGACCAATCGACATAACATTCGCCCCCTAGAAGTAAAAAGCGGAAAAAACTACACGCTTACTTCAATAACAAAGTGTATTAAGAAGTTTGAGAAGTATATCGTTTTACCGACTGTTTTGCATGCAGCAGACTACAAAGTATCGGATGGCATTACCTATCTTCCTCTTTATATGACTCCCTTATTGGGGTCTCCTGGAATTTAGATTGAACCCCAATCGGTCATTAGACCGTAATAGCACTTCTACTCTACCATCAAGCAAAATCTGATAAGGCTCTAATGACCGTCTTAGAATAATAGGAAAAAGACGTAGAAAAGTTTGGGCGTGAAACGCTCAAGAATCAAATAAAATTGAACTGAAAAAGGAGAGATGGCAAACACCGCCTGCATTCAAGATTAGCATTTACATCTCTGTTTCAAGCACTTACAAAACACATCGCAAAAAAGAAGGACAGGGATGCGCAAAAACTAGGAGATTTTCAGCTGTTTTGTGGGAGAAAACAATACAAAATATAGGAGGAAAATCGAAAAACGTCGGACTTTTTTGAAATTTTGTGGGAGATTTTCTGTTATTCCTTGCGTTGGTTCTAGAAAAATCTCCCAGAGGGTCTATAAATCAACCGAAAACAAGGCATAAAGAATCTATTTACGACATTCTGCTTTGTCTTCTTATTTCAAGATTACCACATCAAGAAAGATAGAAAATAGGTTCTTTACGTGGATTTCTCTCCACGAAACATCGGCTTTCTCCCAAAATACCATCCGAAGAAGAGTTGGATGTAGTGAATGGAATTGTTGAGTGCAAAACCTGGATGTCGGTAATCGTAGAGATAGTTGACCGTGGAAATGCCCAAATAACGGCGACCGTTGGTGTAGACAAGAGCACCACGAAAGATGAAATCCATGTGGAAGTTTTCGACATTCTTCCACAAATTGCGCGCAGAGAGAGATTCTCCATGCTGATATTTGTAGCCCACGGAAGGGGCAAGACTGGCAGAAAGCAACCAATGACACGCGGGTACCCAGTTGTAGGCATACCCAAAGGAAAGTCCCCACTGACGATAGGAAATGCTGGTGACGCGAAGTGCTTCGTTGATGCTGGCACGCGGAGCAAAGATACGGAGGAAGGCTTCAGTGCGATCAGCATCGAAGGTGATGTTTTGCTGATCAAAGCGCAATCCAACGAGCCACGAACCAGCACTGCGAAGTTGCACGGTGCTCATGGCAAAGGCTGCAGGATATGAGAAGTGGCGATTATTGAGCACATAGTAGAGATTGAGGGCAAAGGTGTTGGTGCGCATGGCGGGAAATCGCTGTTTGGAGAAATCGCGCGGTTGAATGGAATCGAAACCAGAAACAGCGACAAGATTGAAGTTGCCACGACTATAAATGTAGTTGAAGTCGAATCCCAGCTTGGAGTTATAGGAGGCTATGTTAAACTCAGACGCCTGGCTACCGAAGCGGTCAGGAACGACACCGAAAGAATAGCCGAAACTGAGGGCTTTCCATCCCAAGAAAGGACCAAACTTGACTTGGTGTGCGGGGGCAAAAGTGAGACTTTGACTACGTCCTTGGGCATCGGTGCCTGAAAGACGAATGAGTTGAAGAAAGTGGGTGTTGTAGAGTTTGACTTGGAAGTCGTAGCGTGTGCGCTCTATATAAGTGGTGTCGAAAGTGTTGAAATAGGTGGCAATATCGTTGCCCAAATCCCAAAGGAAATGTTCGCGATGTCGCTTCCAGTCGATGCGACAATCGGCTGGAATGTTGCGCCATCGTTCTTCTTTACTAGTTTTTTTCGGAAGAAAACGAGGGATAAATCCGTAAGACTGATGCGAAAGCCCTTGAAAATTGAAATGAAGGAGGTCGGAAGCTAATGGTGGAAGATATTTCTTACTCAAATCATCGAGTTCCCTCCATTCCCATGGCAAATGAAAATTAGTCTTTGGAGCTTTGGTTTTGTAGACTAAGGAATCTAAAGCACGAAGAGAACTAGGCAGCACAGAAAAGCGCAAGGAGTCGAGTTGCGCAGTTCGACTTTTGAGAGGTACAGACAAAGTGTCGCCCGTCTCGTGGCCGTGAGCAACGAGACAGGCGAAAAAGAGGAATATAAAAAACAGCGATGAGCGAAGATGCTGCTGCATACAACTAGTCTATGTTAGGAAGTGTGCGAAGATAGGCGATGAAAGCGTCGGTGGAGGTGGGGATGTTTACTTTAATTTCTGCAGACGCTGGGAATTGACTAGGAAGATAACCATCACCTCCGGTGGTCATGAATTCGTCAGCCACAATAACAAGTTTGGTATTGGCACGAATGGGGACAGTCTTTCCGTTGGGCAGTGTGAGCGAAAGAGCTTTGACGTGGCCTTTCGCATCAAGGATGGGATTTACTCCTGATGTTTGGAGATGGCCGAGTTTACAAACATTGTAGCCGTGCTCCACGAGGTCGAGCAGTTGCTTGCCTGTATAGCGATAAACGCGGAGCGGATTGGCAAAGGGGAGCGCTTCTCCCACAGAGAGGATGGTGATATCGCCTTGAGGAAATCCAGCACGGATGCTTCCGAAATGACTTACCCCAACAACAAGAGCGTTGTCATCAAGATGCGCTGCTTTGCGATAGGCAGCAGCAAAACTTTGGCAAACGAGAGAACCAACTTTTGTTTGTCGCTTGCTGCGCGTGCGGTCATGCTCAACGGCCGCGCTGGCATAGGTGAGTTTTTGACTCAAAGGGATGCCGCGGAAAAGCGTGGTGTGGTATTGCTCTTCGACTTGGGCTTGAAGTCGTGCAGCCTTGGGCTCTAGTTTTGCATCGGGATTGACACGAACGAGTTCGGGAGTGATGCTGACGAGTTGTCCAGAGAGTGTGTCAACTTCGCATTTGAGCATAGAGACACAACGTCCGTGCCACAAACCTTGCACGATGGGGACTGACTTTTGGCTGTCGGACATGCCGATGACGCGTGTGTGAGAATGGCCAGAAAGGACGGCTTGCACGTCGGGCGAATCAATTTTCTTGAGATTTTCTTCATCGCGATCCGACCACAACACTTGTTGTCCGTGCATTTCAGCTCCAATGTGACAAAGGAGCAGGCGAACATTAGCATTGTGCACGGCTTCGTAACCAGGGAGGTGGGAGATGCTATCGAGCACCGCTGTATAGTTACCATCAAACGACAAACCTTTCAAACGTTTTGCCGCAGCCTGCCACGGCGTGTTGCTGGTGAGCAAACCGATGAAAGACACGTGGAGTGTTTTGGTGGGAGAGATTTTTACGGGAACCACCGCCCAGGGTTGCACATACTCGGGAAGTTGTCCAGCAGCATTGCGCACATTAGCGCCAATATAAGTGATGTCCCACGACTTGGGTTTGCAATCTACGTCATTCCATTTGCGGGCAAGCGACTCTTGTCCTTCGTCATACTCGTGATTGCCCAACACACTGATGTTTACTCCCATATCTTTGAACATCTGGGGCATAAGGCTGTGAGTGCGTGTGGCATTGTAGAAGAAACTGCCACCGAAATTGTCACCCGCAGAGACAGTGACATTGTAGGGATAGACCTTTTTGAGAGAGTCTAAGGTTTGCACCACATAGGCTGCGCCTGGTGTGCCTTGACTACGGTCAGGAAGCAAGCCTGCATGAAAGTCGTTGATGGAAAACACAGCGATGGTGACTGTGTTCTGGTGAGAAGTGGATGCCGACACCGCTGCCTTTGCGATGCTGGGAGCTGCGACGAAGGAAGTGGCGACGAGGGCAGCAGAAAGGAAGAAATGTTTCATTGTAGATTGAGGAGGGACTAAATGAAATGAGGAATCTAACCCTAATCGGTCATTAGACCGTTATAGTGAAGTTTGTTATGGAGAAGATAACTTCCTGTCATCTTTCATTCTCTTGTTGGCATCTTGTTTTTTGTTAGTTCTCACCGTAGCCCGCTACGCCTTCGAACAAACGGTAAACAATCTGCTCAACAATCTAATGAAATCTGTTCAGGATCTAATGACCG
>CAJPLH010000153.1 GCA_905371275.1 Prevotellaceae bacterium | reverse complement strand
CTCTCGTCCATTCAAGAAATCCTCAACGGCAAAGGTCAAATCATCACCGTTTGTGGTGCAGGTGGCAACCGCGACAAGGGCAAACGTCCTCTCATGGCTCAAGAAGCTGCGAAACGCTCCGACCGCGTCATCATCACCTCCGATAATCCACGTTTTGAACGTCCCGAAGACATCATTGCCGATATGCTCGCAGGATTAGACGAAGCAGGACGCGCCAAAACACTCGCCATCACCGACCGCCGCGAAGCCATTCGCACCGCCGCCGCACTGGCGCAAGCAGGCGATGTCATCCTCATTGCAGGAAAAGGACACGAACCCTATCAGGAAATCGAAGGAGTGAAACACCATTTCGACGACCACGAAGAAGTACGCGCCGCTTTCGGCATCGCTTAAACTCCCACTTTCCATCATCCCATACCCCTAACGTGCATCCCTTCTTCCGATGCACACTCAATTATAGTATAGGAAAATGCTCTACTATTTCTTTCGATTTATCGAACAATTTGGCATCCCCGGTTCAGCCATTTGGGGATACATATCCTTTCGCTCCCTCCTAGCTCTAATTCTAGGACTCATCATCTCCATGTGGTTCGGTGAGCGCTTCATCCGTTTCATGCGTCGTCGCAACATCGGTGAAACAGCCCGCGACGCCAGCATCGACCCCTTTGGAGAAAAGAAAGTCGGAGTCCCCTCCATGGGAGGCATCATCATCATTGTCGCCATCCTCGTCCCCACACTTCTCCTCGGTCGTCTGCGCAACATCTACACTATCCTCATGATTGTCACTACCTTGTGGTTCGGACTCATCGGATTTCTAGACGACTACATCAAGATTTTCAAGAAAAACAAAGAAGGACTTGCAGGAAAATGGAAAATTCTCGGTCAAGTCATCATGGGACTCATCGTAGGACTCACCCTCTATCTCAGTCCCGACGCGGTGATTCGTGAAAATGTGGAGCGCGCCCGCGTAGGCGATAAAGTAGAAATCGTGCACAAGAGCGAAGCGGTGAAGAGCACCAAGACCACCATTCCCTTCTTCAAAAACAACAACTTCGACTATGCCGATGTTGTCGGTTTTCTCGGCGAACACAAACAAGCTGTCGGTTGGGTAGTATTCGTTCTCATGGTCATCATCGTCACCACCGCCGTGTCCAACGGAGCCAACCTCAACGACGGCATGGACGGTATGGCCGCAGGAAACAGTGCCTTCATCTGTATTGCCCTAGGCATACTCGCCTATGTGTCGAGCCACATCGAGTATGCCTCCTACCTCAACATCATGTTCGTACCAGGTTCGCAAGAACTGGTCGTTTTCATCTGCGCCATGGTTGGTGCACTCATCGGCTTCTTGTGGTATAACGCCTATCCCGCACAAGTCTTTATGGGCGACACAGGTTCGCTCACCATCGGAGGCATCATTGCCGTCTTTGCCATCATCATTCACAAAGAACTCCTCATTCCCGTGCTCTGTGGCGTCTTCTTCTTCGAAAGCCTAAGCGTCATCATCCAAACACAAGTGTTCAAGTTCTTCAAACGCAAAGGCAAGCGCATCCGCGTGTTCAAGAGCACCCCCATTCACGATGCCTTCCGCCGTCTCGACAGCCAACTCGACCCCACCTCCCAATACGTATTCCGCAACTGGCCGCGTGGAGCCTGGCACGAGTCGAAAATCACCGTGCGTTTCTGGATCACCACCATCCTCCTTGCCGCACTCACCATCATCACTCTCAAGATTCGATAACCCCCTCTCTGCAAATCTTCTTCAACGATGAAACTTGCCGTTCTCGGTGCCGCCGAAAGTGGAGTCGGCGCCGCCATCCTCGCTCAACAAAAAGGTTATGATGTCTTTATCTCCGATATGGGCACCATTCGTCCACACTATAAAGAGATGCTCGATGCCCATCACCTTGCGTGGGAAGAAGGCAAACATAGCCCCGAACGCCTGCTCGATGCTGACGAAGTGGTGAAAAGTCCCGGCATCCCCGATGATGCCCCAATGGTTGTGGCGCTACGTGAGAAAAACATCCCCATTCTCTCCGAACTCGAATTCGCAGCGCGCTACACCAACGCCAAGATGCTCTGCATCACAGGCTCCAACGGCAAAACCACCACAACATCTCTCATCTTCCACATCCTCCAGTCTGCCGGATTCAACGTAGGATTAGCCGGAAACATCGGTCGTTCGCTCGCACTTCAAGTAGCAGAAATCGAAGAAAAAGGCGACCGCGATTGGTATGTATTGGAAATCTCCTCTTTCCAACTCGACAATATGTACGACTTCCGTGCCAACATTGCCGTGTTGCTCAACATCACCCCCGACCACCTCGATCGCTACAACTTTGAAATGATGCGCTATGTTCGTTCCAAAATGCGCATCACCCAAAACCAAACGGCCGACGACTGCTTCATCTACTGGGCTGACGATGAATACATCCCAAGCGAACTTGCCAGTCACAACCACGGACAGAAGATGCTGCCTTTTGCCGACCACCAGCGCGAAGGCATCATAGCCTATGGACAAGGCGAGAGCGGCAACGACTCCTATGGTTTTGCCCCCAATGCTTCACTCAAAGTAGACCAACCCCGTCCCTTCGAAGTAGCCCTTTCTCAACTTTCCCTCCCCGGCAAACACAATCTCCGCAATTGCCTTGCGGCTGCCCTTGCCGCCCTTGCCGCAGGAGTAGACGAAGCCACCCTCACTCGCTGCCTTGGCGACTTCCCCGGTGTGGCACATCGACTAGAGCGTGTGGGCACTTTCCACGGCGTCAACTACATCAACGACTCCAAAGCCACCAATGTCGATGCCTGCTACGTAGCCCTCGATGCACAAACCACTCCCGTAGTGCTCATTGTCGGAGGACTCGACAAAGGCAACGATTACAGCACCCTCTTTCCGCTCATCACGCACAAGTGTCGAGCCCTCGTCTTCCTCGGTGCCAACAATGCCCCCCTCCACGAAGTCTTCGACACCCTTTGTGCCGAACACAACATCGCCATTGCCGACACCAACTCCATGCAAGACTGCGTAGCCGCTTGCCATCAATTGGCACACGAAGGCGACACCGTACTCCTTTCGCCCTGTTGCGCATCATTCGATCTCTTCAAAAATATGGGAGATCGCGGTGATCAATTCAAGACCCTCGTACAACAGCTATAACCCACCAGCAGATGAAGAATATTTTCAAAGGCGACAAAGCCATTTGGTACATCTTTATATTATTGCTCTCCATTTCTCTCATCGAAGTGTTGAGTGCAGGCTCCTACTTGGTGATGAAAGAAGGGAGCTTCACCGCTGTTATTATGCAGCAGGTCACTTTTGCCTTTATATCCTTAATGGCTGCTTGGAGCATTCACTTCATCAAATGCTATAAATACAAATTCTTGCTGTTATTCGGCAACTTTTTTTCCATTTTGTTCCTGATAGTGGCACTCGTCTCAGGACAATCCATCAACAACGGTGCGAGATGGGTCCACATTGCTGGAATTAGTTTCCAACCATCTGAAATAGCAAAGGGAGTACTCATTGTGGGAACTGCCACATTGATTGCCAACGAATACAAAATGGGGAAAACTTCAGCAAAATCTCTCTACATCACCACGGGGCTATCATTGGTAACATTCCTCTTCATTGTCACTCAAAACCTCTCTACGGCACTCATCGTCTTTGCCTGCTCCTATGCCCCTTTCATCTTCTTCCCCCCTCCCTTCAAAGCCATCAAAAAGGTAACTACTATCTTGCTTGGCTTAGGCCTATTCGGCGTGTTTTGTTTCAGTCTTCTCCCCAAAGACCCCGACGCTGAAATCTATAAGAATCCACTGATGCAGCGTGTCAGCACGTGGCGCAATCGCGTGTCGGGCGATTCATTTAAGAAAACAGCCAACCCCAACGATTTTGAAATCACCGACCGCAACAGACAGGTTGTCAATGCACGCATTGCCATTGCCCGTTCACACGGACTTGGGGTGCGTCCCGGACGCTCCGTGCAGCGCGACTATCTTTCTGCAGCCTATTCCGACTTCATCTATGCCATCATTGCCGAAGAACTTGGATTAGCCGGTTGCGTCTTGGTCGTCTTCCTCTACCTGTTCTTCCTCTATCGTTGCATAAAACTTGCCCAACAGAGTCCTACCATCTTCCCCGCCGCGCTCATTATGGGACTGTCCATTATGATTGTGGGACAAGCCTTTGTCAATATGGCGGTGGCTGTCGGACTCGGGCCCGTCACCGGACAAACCCTACCACTCATCTCCAAAGGGGGAACATCAGCCATCATCACAGGCGCTTATTTTGGTATGATTCTCTCTTGCAGTCGTGAAATTATGAAGAGAAACAGTGAGCGACAACAGCTCATTGCCGAAGCCAATGCCCAATTGGCGGCTGCTAAATAGAGCAGTGACTTCCCGACTCGAAAATGCTTTTTTCTATGAAGCAAATACTCCTTCTTTTGCTCAGTTGCTTTGTTCAACTTAGTTTTGCGCAAGCACCCCCCAATGTGCTCCCTTTGCAACAGGACATCCAAGTGGAGTTTCAAACCACGATGGGAAATTTCCGCGTTCGACTGTTTCGCGACACCCCCATCCACTCCAAGCATTTTGCGCAACTCGTGAAAGAGGGTTACTATGATGGACTACTCTTTCACCGCGTCATTCGCAACTTTATGATTCAAGCGGGTGATTCCACCTCGCGCCACGCTCTATCGGGTCAATCTCTCGGAGAAGCTGATCGCAACTACACCCTTGCTCCCGAATTTCGCACCCCAACTCACTACCATCATCGAGGTGCGCTGGCAGCTGCTCGCGAGAGCGACGATGTCAATCCGGAGCAGAGAAGCAGCGCAACGCAGTTTTATGTGGTGTGGGGCAAAAGGTGGACGCCCAATGACCTTGCCAATGTGCGCGAACACGTGGAAGAAGAAACAGGCATCAACGATCTCATCACCGATAATATGGCACTCGACTACTACACGCGCGGTGGTTCACCCCATCTGGATGGTCAATACACCGTATTTGGAGAGGTTGTAGAAGGATTAGATGTCATCGGCAAGATACAAGGTGTAAGCACTGATCGCAACGATCGTCCGCGCATTGATGTCCGCATCCTCACCGCTCGCATCATACCCACTG
>CAJPLH010000152.1 GCA_905371275.1 Prevotellaceae bacterium | reverse complement strand
CCACCATAGCCGTAGCCATATTTGTGGTAGCCATAGCGGCCAAGTGCATCGGTGGTACCGTTCAGGAGAAGGGTTAAGTTGTTGTATTTCTTCTCTGCATACCAACGCTCGATGTCTTTGAGATAGCTACGTTCCATCAATGATGCGCGAACGATGAAGAGGGTGAGGTCGGCATGTGGATTGATAATTTCGGCATCGGCAACTATTTCCACAGGAGGACAGTCGAGGAAGATGATGTCGTATTCTTCGCGAGCCGACTTAATCATTTCTGCAAATCGCTCGGTCGAGAGAAGTTCGGCTGGGTTGGGCGGGATAACACCACAAGGGAGAACGTCTACACGGTCGAGAGGAGTGATGATTTTGTGCCAATCGTCGATTTGTCCAGAAAGATAGTTGGAAATGCCGACTTTGGGTTGACCCACATAGTCGGAGAGTGATGCTTTGCGGAGGTCTAAGTCCATCACCAACACGCGCTTTCCTTTGAGAGAGAAGGCTGCACCGAGGTTGGCTGTGATGAATGTCTTACCCGAACCTGGATTCAAGGAACTGAGCATAACGACTTTATTGCGACCATCGAAACCGAGTGTGAATTCCAACTTGGTGCGCACGGTGCGGAAGGCTTCGTTGAGAATATCGCGCTTCTGGTCGGCAACGACCATGTTGGGAACTGCGACAATCTTCTCTTTGCGCCAACGTTTCCAAACGGGACGTTTTTTGCCTTTGAGGGGAAGTTCACCCACGAGAGGCATACTATAGTCTTCCAAGTCTTTGCGACCGCGCACTGTACTGTTGAGTGCTTCACGACCGAAGACGAAGGCAGCGGGAATGGCTAGACCAATGAGGAATGCTGTGAGAAGTATGTTGCGCGAAACAGGTTGAGGAGGTATGCCTGTGATATGCGGCGTTTCAATGATTTGCGTGTTGTAGGCAGTGAAGGCTTGAGAGAGTTCGTTTTCTTCACGCTTTTGCAACAAGAAGAGGTATAGCGACTCCTTAACTTTTTGTTGGCGCTCTACAGAAAGCAAATAAGAGGCTTGACGAGGGTTGGCAGAAATCTTACTGGTGGCTTCACTATGACTCGCTTCTGTGACACGTTGTTGCGTTTTGAGCATGTCGAGTTCATTGTCGAGTGATTGGATGATACCTCGACGAATGGAGCCCAACTGTGTCTCCAAGTCCATTACAGCAGGGTTTTGCGCTGAAGAGGTGGCTAAGAGACGATTGCGTTCCAACAAACGTGTGTTGTAGTCGTTGATTTGTGCTTGAATTGAGGCATTGTTGATGCCAGAATTGGAGGGAAGTACTTGGTTTTCGTGGCGACCATCGGTGAGATATTCCTTCACATGGCGAGTCATATAGACTTGCGTGGAGAGTTCACGCGCTTTTGCTTCGGCATCGTTGGCTTGAGTCACCGCCATACTTCCTGATTGTTCCACGTCGGGAAGGAGATTGGCAGATTTATATCCAGCAATGTTTTGGTCTACACTACCTAGTTCGCGTTGAATCACAGCCAAACGCTCTTTGATAAACTCATTCGTGCTCACAGAAATCTGATTGCGGTCGCGCACCCAGTTTTCGTTGTACACAGAAATGAGCATATCAATAGCGTCTTTAGCACGAGCTGTATTGACGTCACTATATTGAATATCGATAATTGTTGATGCCTTGTTGCTCAGTGCAATGCTGAAACTTCCGCGCACACTAGCTGCTACAGAAGAAATGGGAGAGCGAGTTACCTTGTATTCGTCGGTTGTTCCAGGGCGATAACCTGTGTTAGCTACTAATTTCACCAAGCCTACAGGGGTTACGCAACGTTCTCCCACTTTTCCCATTATAGTTCCAGAAAGGTTAGCACCATCTTTAGAGAAATCATCTAGTACCACTCTTCCGTCAGCTTGCAGTGAGAGGTGGAAAGCCGCCCTTTGTTCTTCACCTATGTTGAGAAATTCAACTTTCACTGGGAGTTCGCTACCATAAATCACTTTGTCGTGAAACATACCTTTATGTGCATATTCCACATCGAGATTCAGTCGCTCTGCCACAGAACGAGTGATGGTGGCACTGCTCAAAGCAAGTATCTCGTTGGTCATTTGTGCATCACTGGCTCCTTCCACCACCATACGTTGTCGTGCAAGGAGTTGGTCAGGAGAGTTGCCACGGTTGTTGTCTGGCGTAATCAGGATTGACGCAGAAGCAACGTAGGTTTTAGGGGTGCGTAGCAAATGATAATAGGCACCACCCAGACAAACGATTACGGAAAGTAAAAACCATTTCCAATGGGCTAAGCATAAGAGCCAAGCATCACGAAGCAATTCAAGTATGCTTACACTTGAAGTTTGTGGTATGAAGGAAGAGTTCTGTGAAAAATTTTCTGCAGAGCGTTGCATAGTGAGATATGTTTATTTCTTGAACAGAGCAAGCAAGGTGATAGTAAAGGTGACAAGTGACATCCAGAACGCAGGAGTGCGGAAAGTGTTGGCGTTGTTGTCAGACTCATTGGCTTTTTTCGCCGTGGGTTCTACATAAATAATGTCATTTTGCTTCAAATTGTAGACTGGAGATGAGTAAACGCTTTCTGAATTGGTCAAATCAATGCGATAAGCTGTCTGTTTACCGTGTTCGTTTCTCAACACAAGCACGTTTTTGCGTTTGCCTTGAATGGTCAAGTCACCAGCTTGTGCCAAAGCATCCATAATGGTGATATGGTCGCGGTCGATGGGTTTGCGCCCTGGACTACTCACTTCTCCTAACACAGAATAAGACATAGTGGCAAAATCGACCACCACCACTGGGTCGCGCACCACGCCACTCGATACGAGTTTGTATTTAATCTGATTGGCCAGTTCTGCACGAGTGAGTCCTGCCACATGAATCAAACCGAATTGAATCATATCAATCTGACCATTTGCATTCACCGTGTAGTTGGCTTTGGTAGAACCACCAGTGCTTGTCGCCACAGTCGGCATATTATAGATTTCCACAACCTTAGGGTCGCGGCCGTGGATGCTGATGCTCAACTGATCTCCCGCTTCCAATCGAATGTCTTGCGGTGCTTGCAGTGAGATTGGTGTTTCTTCGGGGATATGTTGTAAATAAGCTATATCTTTTATCGTGGTGCAACTTCCCAATGCTAGAGAAAGAGCAGTTATCCCAAGGGTATTTTGGATTATTCGTGAAAAAGTTCTCATATTCAAATTATGATGATTAGGATATTAAACTAATGAAGGCGTTCGAGAAATGTTGCATCGACATGAATTTGAACATCTCCTAATATAGACAACTGAACAATGAAGACGTTACCCTGTAAATGTCCAATGATTTCACCATACATTCCGGCAAATTCATATTTTGTGATGCGCACCTCTGTGCCGTTTTCGAAACATTGTGGAGTTAATGATGAAGGGAGGCTCGCTTCGCCCAATAGATATTTCAACAAATCAATCTCTTTTTGTGGCACAACGGCTATTCGCGTATTTCCCCAAAGAGAGGGAGTTGCTGCGCGATTCATCATGAAACGAAGCACATTGTAGTGCTTCACCACTGTTGTTTTTCTCGTTTCCTCTGTGCAATGCACGAGCACCATGCCAGGGAGCAACAAGCGTTTGGTATGAGATTTTCGTCCGTTTCGCCACACTTTAAGTTCGTCTTGTGTGGGAACGTAGCAGCAAATCCCTTGTTCCTCCAACTGTTTAGCTGTGGCAAGCTCGCTCTTGATGCGCACCAACGCCACAAACCAATGTTTCTCGTTGGTTTTTGCGGGTGATGGTCGTTGCAGACCAACTTGCTGTTCGGAAGAGAGATTGTTCTTACTCACAGATGAGAGCTTTTATTACTCATTTCATTCATCTCACCCACCTTGGTAATGGATTTCTGATAAAGGTTCTTCAACTTTGGTGTCGCCCGAAAGCACTACGTTTCTTCTCCAATTCTTCTTCGAAAAACACGCCTACGGCGCCGTCAACGACATTGCGTTGACGCTACGAGAGGTAGGGGGAAAAATACGTAATACCTCATAGAACTGATTCCTATATAAGGTGGTTATCCTTTTGTAAAATGCCTTTTAGCGAGTGGTGATAGCACCTCTATAGTTACTGGCACTTCAAAGGTTGTTTTCTGCTTCAGAAGACCTTTGTGGATTATGCAAAGGTAACAAAAAAAACTTATTCTAAGCCTTTTATCGCTGATTATATCGCACAATCTGAAAAAAGTTCGCTTTTTGTGGAGAAAATATGTGCAAAAAGCGCACAAACAAAAACTGTCTGTGCACTTTCTGCTTCGAAATCACGCGCCTCCAAGTGCGCGCCACACAGCCGCCACCAATATCGTGACCACAACTCCCAACACAATGGGGAGCACCACAGAGAGCGAAGTCCATCTCACACTGCGCGTTTCTTTATATATCGTGTAGATCGTCGTACTACAAGGGTGGTGCAGCAAACAGAACAGCATGAGGTTCACCGCAGTCAGCAGCGTCCATCCGCCAGCGTGGAGAATGCGATAAGTTTCAGCATCTCCGCCTTCCATCAGCACCCCTGCGCTTGCTCCATCCTGTCCGAGCACCAGCACGGTGAGCATCAAGATGGTCGGCATCACAATCTCATTCGCAGGAATGGCGAGTATATACGCCAAGAGGATAATGCCATTGAGCCCCATCAACCAACCCGGCATTTCAAGCCAGGAAATGAGATGTTGCGCTATACTTTCGCCACCAAATGTGATGTTACAGCACAACCAAATCACACCGCCAGCCGGAGCTGCAAACACAAGGGCGCGCCATAGCACAATGAGCGTGCGATCGATGACCGATGTGTAGAGCGTTTGCCAAAATTGAGGCGGACGATAAGGGGGAAGTTCTAGGTGGAAGGTCGAAACCTCACCGCGCAACACGGTGCGCGACAACAACCACGAACTGCCGAACATAAACAACACGCCGAGCAGCACCACAAACATCACGGCTGCAATCGCCACAATGCTACTGTATTCTTTGGGAACGGCTGCGCCCACAAACAACGTCGCCAAAAGTATTTGCGTCGGCCAGCGTCCGTTGCAGAGCGAGAAATTGTTGGTAATAATGGCAATGAGACGTTCGCGGTTACTGTCAATGATGCGTGTAGACACCACTCC
>CAJPLH010000151.1 GCA_905371275.1 Prevotellaceae bacterium | reverse complement strand
CCGGCCGAGTTGACTAACGAATAAAATGTTTTGTATGGAAGCAGAAAATAAGAAAGTCTTTGTGTCTTACGCTTGGGATAGCAATGAACACAAACAATGGGTGGCGAAACTTGCAACAAATCTCCGCGAGCATGGCGTAGATGCTATATTAGACCAATGGGATGTGAGATTAGGTGATGATCTTTCATTCTTTATGGATCATGGATTAACAAAGTCCCATCTGGTTATATGCGTGTGCAGCGATAAATATATAGAAAAGGCCGATGGTGGATCAGGAGGAGCTGGGTATGAAAAGCGAATATTGGCATCAGAAATGTTGAATGATGAAGATAAGTGTTTTATAATCCCTATCATAAAGAATTGTAGTTCGGAGCGAAAAGTACCTCGTTTCTTGTCGGGATTAAAGTATGTCAGTTTTGATGATGGAGAATATTTTGATCGTTATCAAGAACTTCTTGAACGTATTTACGATGAAGATACAAAGCAAAAGCCTCCTCTCGGGAAAAATCCTTTTGTCTCAACAGTTATATCAGACCAAATATCAACTAAGCTGAATATTGAGAAGATTGAGTTTCAAAATCCCTCAAAGGAAGGCAAGGTGACCTTTGACTATACAAGAAACAATGGGTCGTTTATAATAGGCGAAGGTAACTATGAGTTTATTACTCATTGGAGTGAGTGTGGGCATAATTCTATCTATTGTTGTATGGACTATGTTTTGAGACTGGGATACAACCCCAAATATAAAGAGTTTCCTTCTCCAAATGAATTTATTGATTTTGATTTTAGCTCACGTGTCAAATCTGTCAATGTTGACGAAGTAGTCTTACTGGAAAATAATCACCATAAATTTGCTGCACTTAAAGTGACTAAAGTCGTCAGAAAGAATGAGGATATCAACCATCTTTTAGAGTTTGAGTATAAAATATACAAGGATATAGAGAATGTTTAGCACATCCAATCAAAACTCAAGAAAGATGGACGAGAACAATAAGATATTGATCTATACCGGCCAAGACGGGCTGACCAAGATAGATGTGAAACTTGAGGAAGACACGTTGTGGCTTACTCAGTCACAGATGTGCGAGCTGTACCAGACGAGCAAATCGAATGTAAGTGAGCACATTAAGCATATCTTTGAGGAGGGAGAACTACTGGAAGAATCAGTTGTTCGGAAATTCCGAACAACTGCTACTGATGGTAAATCGTACTTGACAACCTTTTATAACCTCGACATGATCATCGCCTTGGGCTATCGTGTGCGGAGCATCACAGCTACTCGCTTTCGTCAATGGGCTACCTTGCGCCTGAAAGAATACATTACTAAAGGCTTTACGCTCGATGATGACCGACTGAAGAAGTTAGGCGGGGGCGGTTATTGGAAAGAGCTGTTGGAGCGTATCCGCGACAAAAAGGTGATGGCTGAGAATGTTGGTTCATCCGACATTTGGAGTGATGGCGTTGAAAAAAGCGAAAACTGCCGAACACAGACGCCACCTCTGACGCTCCTGCTACGAAGGCTTCCACCACGCGCAAAGCGGCATCTACCACAAAGAAAGCGACCACGGCCAAGAAGACCACTTCTAGCACGGCAAAGAAGGCTACTTCTAGCACGGCCAAGAAGACCGCTTCTTCTGAAACGAAATAGTCTATTTCTCCTAACATTGGTTCCTACCAACAAAAAAGGTCGCTCACTCCTTACGAGTGGGCGACCTTTTACATTTTCTTCGAGGATTGTCTGATGAGTATACAGCACTATTTCTTTGGAGAATTGCGTTTTTTGTCATACTCCTTCTTTACCTTATTGCCAGCCATTGCAGTACCGACAATGGCCATTCCTAATTCTAAAAGAGCTACTATCATAATAATTTGCTATTAAAAATGAACAATCATACTAGTGAATAGAAACAATTCGCATTGAATTGTAATATCACTTATTTCTTTGACGAGTTAGAAGGTTGAGATTTACTCGAATCATCGTTTGTATTCTGTCCCTTGTGCTTCGTGTAAACATCCGCTAGCTCCTTTGCTATCTGGAGTCCCTTATAAATTTTGTTCCAATCCATTTTAGAGGAATTTTAGTGTATCACATGAACTACGACATTTCAGAAAAGCCTTTCTACAAAGGTTCTCTACAAACACCATAGCGTTATCGCTGCAAATGTAAAAAAAAAACAGAACTGCCAAATTATATAGAGAAAATCGTATATCAGAGCGTAAATTCCTTTGTTTTGCATACAAAATCTAATCCCACACATTTGGTTTTCCCCACACAAAGCACTACATTTGCACTATCACCCCAGTAATTCTATTTTATACTTATCATTCATCCTTTCAAGAACTATCAGCCAATGAAAAAGATATTTCTATTCCTCTGTCTAGTTCTCTGTTCTGTGCTTCAGGGGCAGGCGAAAGAGATTACCCTCTTCAACAGCGACGGAGAAGCCGTGGCCTACATCGACGACAGCGACTCCGACCTCCCTATCTATATGTGGGAGGGTACGCCAGTGGCCTATCTTGCCCCGAGCGATGATGACTACTACCACATCTACGGCTTCAACGGTCAGCATCTCGGATGTTACGAACGCGGTGTCGTCAGAGACCACGACGGCTATATCGTAGGATTTCAACAAGGCGCCATAAGCAAAAGCACGCGCTATGAGCCCTACAAACGCTACAAAAAGTATAAGCCATATAAGTCCTATCCCAAATATCCACCTATCAAGGCTTATAACAAGTCTTCTTTCAGCTACACCTCGCTCGCCCTCTTCCTTTTGAAAGGCAAACGATAGTGGTATTGTCCAAAAACTTACATACTTTTTCGGACAATACCAGAGTCTAATTTTGCACTTGCTGGTTGACTCTACGGACTCTATGCAGTCGCGTTCACAATCTAAAAAAAGGAATAAGCGTGCGGTCAGCTCGGAAAAATGTTGTAAATTTGCAGGACAATTGCGCGCTATCGTTGAAGGTTAACGCGCGGATTTCTCGGAACGAAACAGCTCATCCCCAAAGGGTGGCGCTTACACTCGATTTATAAACTACTCAAGATAATAAAATCATTCGTATGATCAAATCTCAGGACATCAAGAAGGGCGTTTGCATCCGTATGGACGGCAAACTCTACTTCTGCATTGACTTCCTCCACGTGAAGCCTGGTAAGGGTAACACCATCATGCGCACCACGCTGAAAGATGTGGTGAGCGGTCGTGTCATTGAAAAACGCTTCAACATCGGTGAATCTCTCGAAGACGTGCGCGTGGAACGCCGTCCCTACCAATATCTCTATCAAGAGGGTGAGGACTTCCTCTTTATGAACCAAGAGACTTTCGACCAAGTGCCCATCGCTCGCGATCTCATCACGGGTGTGGACTATATGAAGGAAGGCGATGTGGTGACAGTGGTGAGCGATGCTTCTACTGAAACTATCCTCTACGCTGAAATGCCTATCAAGGTGGTGCTTAAGATTGACTACACTGAACCTGGTCTCCGCGGCGACACGGCTACTAACACGCTTAAAGATGCTGTCCTCGAAACGGGTGCTAAAATCCGCGTGCCTCTCTTCATCGAAACTGGCGAACTCGTGGAAGTCGACACTCGCGATGGCTCTTACCAAAACCGCGTGAAAGCGTAAACTAGAGATTAGACGTTAGAGGTTAGACATTAGACGTTAGAGCTTCTAAAGATTCTAGCGGTTCTAGCCTTTCTAGAGATTCTAGCCTTTCTAGGCATCTAAAATCCCCGACACTTCGAAATGAAGTGTCGGGGATTTTTCTATAGAGCATCTAGTTCCTCTAGAGCCCCTAGAACTTCTAGAGCATCTAGTCCCCCTAGAAAAAACTAGCACTTCTAGAGGAACTAGAAAAACTAAAACCTAACGCTTAAAACGCCTTACCTTCTTTAGAAACCTTCAGGCCTTTGTGATCTTGGCTCACCTTGCGCCCAGAGAGGTCGAAGAGTTGAGAAGCAGATGCAGACTTTGCAGCAGACTTGATAGCAGTCAATCCAGACTCCAAACCTACTGGGAGGATGCGCCAGTGAGAAGGAGCAGAGTTTTTACCTTCCCAACAAACGAGTTTCTTGTCGCCAGCCAAATGGAGATAAGGGTGACCAGGGTTCTTGGCATTCACACAACGAATGAGCGATTCGCCATTGCCCAAGTGCTCCAACACATAGACACCAGCAGTTGCTTGTTTGTCGGTTGTGAGCACTTCCTGATTATCGTTTTGGAGAGGAAGGAGATAAGAATCCCAGCTCTTGTTGTAGATGTAGTAGTGGCCAGGTTTATTAGGCACATTGTAGAACACGAAATACTGCTTTTCATCAGTATCATCGTAAGCATCTACGCCCTTAGGCTTTTGGTTCTCATCAAACTGCAAGTAGTAGCTCTTATTCTCACCAGCCTTGTATCCATCGTTTTGGAGATAGTAGAATTGTTTCATCGTCACCTCATTCACGGGAGCGGATTTCAAGGCTGCGTTGAAGGCCTCGTAGAGCTGTTCCGAAGGCTTTTGTTTGTAAGCAGCTGCCACTTGTTCAAACATATCAGCCACCTCTGCAGGATATTGTCCGATACCCTTGCCCACGCGTTGTTTTGCTTCAGCCAAACGAGCGTCTACCACTTTCTTCGTGAGTTCGTTGGCCACTGCGAAATCAGCGTCTGGCGCATAACTGTAAGCACCGTCTGTGATTTGCTCGATGGTGTAGTTCTTATACACCTGTGTGTAACCACCTCTGCTGGAAGAAGTAAACGTTTCTTCTTCATACATGAAAGCCAAGGTGTTGTTCTTTTGCCAAGCCATCACGGAGTAAGCCGAACCGATGTATGAAGCCATGTGTGTGCCGTCCCATTCCTTCGCAAAGTTGGCCGAAGAACTGAAGTCGTTGGCGTTGGCCAATTCCTTGTAGTTGATGCCCACGTTGGTTCGTCCGGTAGGACCGAAAGGCACTGACTGAAGTGCGAGATACATCTTCTCGTTGGTAGCTTTCTTCACCACAGGCACGATGAGAAGTTCACCATTGCAAGCATTAGCACTAGCCTTCACCAAAGAACTGTGCACCATGTCATCCCAATAGCCTTGTCCCTTAGCTGAGTCAGTGAAGCGGAACACGTTGAACCAGCGGCCACTACCCTTACGCGAAGACACTACGAC
>CAJPLH010000150.1 GCA_905371275.1 Prevotellaceae bacterium | reverse complement strand
CACCTCTTCTGTCTGTTGTGCCAACCCGTGAGCTGCAATGTAGGCCGTTGTCCAGGCCGCAGAGAGGTTATAACCGCCGGTCAAAGCATCGATGTCGAGCACTTCGCCAGCAAAGAAGAGTCCTGGGGTAGACTTGCTCTCCAACGTCTTGGCATTGACAGACGAAAGGGCGACACCACCGCAAGTGACAAATTCTTCTTTGTGCGTGCCGCGTCCCACAAGCGCATAAGCATCGGCTGTGAGCAACGTGGCAAGACGGTTGAAATTTTTCTTCCCCAATTCGCTCCAACGGCGATCGATGGGCAATTCTCCTCGCTGCAAAAGATGATGCCACACACGCTGTGGGAGAGGGGAAGAGTTTGCATCGACTTTGTCGGCGTGGTGGCCGAAAGCGAGGGGGGAAAGTCCCAGACAACGCTGCAAAAGGCGATAAGGGGGGCGTGCGGCTCCGAGTGTTTTACCCGAAAATTCTTGTTGCATCTGTTTGAGCAACGACAGCATAGCTTCGAAATCAGCGGTGGATAACCACGAAATCAGAATTTCGCCGCGATAGTTGCGTTCTGCCAAAAGGCGCGCTCCGTGTGCCGACAAACGCAAAGCCGCTGGTCCGCTAATGCCTTGGTGAGTGAGCAACAATCCACCGGAGGTGCGCACCTTTGTGCCAGCCAAAGAGAGTTGCACTTGCTCCAAGGTGATGCCCGAGAGCGCGCGCAATCCTTCGTCCGAAAATCGGAAGTTGAAGAGAGAGGGACAAGGTTTTTCTAGTTGGTGACCTGTGGCTCTGAGGGCTTCAAATCCTTCTCCGTGTGGGGCTCCTCCCGTGGTGAGAGCCAGTTTGTCGCAGTGCACCACGCGGTCTTCTCCCCGTTGTCGCAATTGCAGAGAGAATCCTCCCTCAGCATGGGGAGTAAAAGACAGCAAACTGGTGTTGGTGAGCAACTTAATGCCCAATCGTTGCGCTTCTTGAAGTAGACACTGCGCAATGGTTTCGCTCGAATTGCTTTGCGGAAAGACACGTCCTTCATCTTCCACTTTGAGCGTGACTCCACGCTGTTCCCACCAATCATAGATGTCGCTGGGCGAAAAACTACGGAACAGTCTTTGCATCAAACGTGCTCCTCGCGGATAGACGTCTTGCAGTTGGTCGACGTGCTCAAATGTGTTGGTGACGTTGCATCGTCCTCCCCCTGTGGCTCGCACTTTGGTCAATGGTTGGCTGGCACGCTCAACGAGGGTGATCTGACTATTGGGAGATATTTCGCGAAGCGTGATGGCGAGAAAATAACCCGCAGCTCCTGCACCGATGATGTAGACGTTAGACATTAGACGTTAGAGGGTAGACGTTAGACGTTAGAGTTTTTTCTAGGAGTTCTAGGGGTTCTAGAAATTCTAGTTTTTCTAGCAATTAGAGATTTTCTGTTCCTTTTAGGCTGGCTTCTAATGCACGAAGGTGGCATTCTTCACCCACCACCCAAAGAATGTCTGTGGGTTGAAGCACGCGAGAAGCCTCAGCTAGTTCCACACTTCCCGAAGCATCTTCCACTCCGACGAGCATACAGCGATAGACGTCGCGGATGCCACTCTCTGCCACTGTGCAAGGAAGGAGCGTAGAAGTGGGACGGGCGACGATGCGACGCAACAGAAGACTGTGGTCGCAGCCATCGTCTTCTAAGATATGTTCCACTTCTACAGACATTCTTTGCGCAAAGTTTTCTAGACTTGTGTCGTCACCAATGACTTCCAACACGTCGCCAGGGAACAGACAGATGTGGCCATTGGGAGCGTTGATGCGAATGTCTTGTCGCAAAATGGCAGCCACCAGCACACCATCATTGGAGGAAAAGTCTAAACTTGCCAATGATTGACCTGCCCAAAGGGAGAAAGGCGGTACAACTAAACGTGCGAAATGGACATCGCGAGCCGACAAACGACGCGCAAAACCCAATTCTTGGGAACTCTTCTGTTGGGCTACCATCTCGCGCTGACGCAGGTTGTGACGGAAACGGCGCTCGGCTTTTATGGAACGATATTTCACCCAACGACTATTGACCACTAGAAGCATAATGACAAAGGCGACGGGGAGGTGGATGTACCACGCGAGGGGCGACAGATATTGCAAAACATAGAACACCAAATAAATGGCCAGCGACCAGCGAAGACAGAAAAGGAGACCATACAAGGCTTCCCCCAGAAAAGATTTCCTGAGTTTCTGAGCACTCTGGCTGCGATTTTTGCGCGCCACAATGGGACGAAGTAGGGGAGAAAGTACAAAGAGAGTGCCTATGCCGGTGATGGCATTGCCAATGAAGTGTGTGGGAGGGATTTGGCGCAGGAGAGGGAGAAAGGCCGAAAAGGAAAGTCCGATGATGGTGACCGACAAAATGGTGTAAACCACGGTTTGTGTTAAGACAATTTTGCCAAAGGCTAGCGCAGATTTTCCCAAAATTAAAACTGGACTGCGCTTTGTTTTGAGAGTAACATTGTGCGTTGAACCGCTGTTTTGAGCGTCCTTGTCGGAAGACATTGAAAGGGTGGTGGGGGCGTTGATGACAGTTGCACCTTTTTCGAGAGCAACTGTTCTGTCGGCCGTGCGCGCCTGCCACGTTTCGGGGAGAAAACGTTCGATGAAGCAATAGACCGGTTGTGCAGAACGAATGAAATAGGGAGCAATAAATGTGGTGACAATGCTCACCGCTACCATAATGGGATAGAGCCGTTCGCTGGTGACGCCTAAACTCTGACCAAGCGCCGCAATGATGAAGGAAAATTCTCCGATTTGCGTGAGCGAAAAACTGCACTGCATGGCACGCTGCAAGGGATGTCCGGCAATGACAAAAGCTAACGTGCCAAAAAAGGCCATTCCCACAAAGAGGGCAAGAGAAATGAGGAGAATGGGGAGTCCATATTGGAGGAGCACTTGCGGATCGACGAGCATACCCACTGACACAAAGAACACTGCACCAAAGAGATCGCGCACGGGATTTACTAGTTTTTCAATGCGCTCAGCTTCAATGGTTTCTGCCAATATGCTTCCCATCACGAAGGCACCAAAGGCAGCACTGAATCCAGCTTTTGCAGCGAGTACAACGAGTCCGAAGCACAAGCCGATGCTCACCACGAGGAGAATTTCAGAGTTGATGATTTTGCGGTTTTTCTTCAAAAAATAAGGCACAATGTAGATGCCGACAACAAACCACAACACGAGAAACACCGACAAACTCATCAAACTGGTGATGAGAGAGTGCCCTCCACCTGTTGTAGCGTTGGATGTGGCCGCCACAGTGCTCAATAAAATCATAAGCAAAATGCCTAAAATATCTTCGAGAATCAGCACTGAAAACACCTCTTGCGCAAATCTTTTGCTCAACCATCCTAAGTCTTCTAACGCTTTATATATAATTGTGGTGGAAGAAATGCTCAGCATTCCTCCAAGAAAAAGGCTATCAAAATTGCTCCACCCCAAAAGTTGTCCCATCGTTGCGCCCACTCCGACCATAGCCGCCATAGTGAGCGAACTTGCCACAACGGGGCGCATTCCCATACTTGCCACTTTTTTGAGC
This sequence comes from Prevotellaceae bacterium, assembly GCA_905371275.1. Classification (GTDB taxonomy): domain Bacteria; phylum Bacteroidota; class Bacteroidia; order Bacteroidales; family Bacteroidaceae; genus Alloprevotella. The sequence goes on along the minus strand of CAJPLH010000150.1, from coordinate 1,604 downwards.
GAAAATTCTAATCCCAACACGAACATCAAGAAGATGACGCCGATTTCGCTCCACACCTCAATGTTGCTGTGGTCTTGCACCGAAGGCATATAGGGCATATGCGGACTCGCCAAAAAACCAGCTACGATGTAGCCTAACACAAGGGGTTGCTTCAATTTGCGCACTATGACGGTGACCACTCCGGCCACGAGGAGGATGAGGGCAAGGTCGGAGATGATGGGAGGGAGGTGATTCATAAACGTAGTGTCCTTAGTTGTGGAACAAGGGGGATATTTTGAGCATCGATAGGGTGGTATGGGGAATTAGATTGAGTTTCATTCGAACTTCAATTGAGAGTTATTCGAACTTCAATTGAGTTTTATTTCAACTCAGATTGAGTCTTACTTCAACTCAGATTGAGTCTTACTTCAACTCGGATTGGATTTCTATGACAAAACAGACCGCAGAGCAAATCCATTTTTGTGCAAGGAAACATCCCCAATATTGACAAAGGTACGATAATTCTTGGAAAAATGCAATAGAATTTTTCAGCAAATCTGTCCGTACTGTGCAATCTTCGCGCAAATGCTAGGATTGCGCTCCTCAAGAAAGGGTTCTGCCTTCTGAAAACATCAAGAAATGGGGAAGGATTTGCTAATAAGACCTAGATCATATCCTCATTTGTAGGTAGAAAAGTGGGGGGAAACAGCGTAAAACGGCAGGAGCGCATTTAAATCGCAGGGTAAGAATCACTGAAAATAGCGATTGTATGCACCAAGAGAAACTCGTAACTTTGCAACATCAATCAAAGATGGCTAGAAAGGTGGCGTGCTGCGTTGAAAACAACGGTAGTTATGGAGCCTTTGCTTTCTTCTTAAATACTTGTACAATATGTATCTAAAAACATTCCTCCTTGCTGCCCTTGCAGCTTTCACACTCGCTTCTTGCGACAAAGACGAAGATAACAACGTGAAGCCCAAATCTGAAACTACCTTTAAGAATGTGGGTATGTCTCTCCAAGAAGGTGCTTATGGTAGTTGGACATATGTGAATCTTGCCACTGGCGAACACGAAGCTCATCCCGATTTTGGTACGTGGACGTATGTGAACCCCCAAACAAAGGAGGTGAAGCGCGAACAGAAACCTGGCAGTTTGGCTGACGTGAAAATCAAATGGGACATTGCGTTTCGCTACAATCTCGTTCGCACCAACGAAGGTGCTACAAAAATGCTCACTGCCACGGAGTTTGCTCAGGTGAAACCTGAAGATCTTAATGACATCAGCGTGAAGGATACCATTGCAACTGGAAAAGACCGCGTGCTGGTGGACTTTGCCAAGATGGTGCAAGGAGTTGTGAGTTCAACATCCAACGATGTGCGCAACCCAGTGCTCTCCTCAGTGTTCACACGCAAAGGACAGATGGCTAATGTCACTTATGAAGCAAAGCCTAATGTGGTGGCATTGCGTACAAAAGATGGTCGCCATTTCTTGCTCAAATTTAAGTCATTCTCCAACAATGCTGACAAAAATGGTTTCTACACCTTCGATGTTTTGAAAGTGAAGTAATTTTAGCGGAAGCTAGACTTTCAAGGCGCAAGACAATGGAGAAAACGTGAGAGGACTAA
>CAJPLH010000149.1 GCA_905371275.1 Prevotellaceae bacterium | reverse complement strand
GCTGCGCAGTGCACAAATATCTGCTCCAGATATTCGGGTATCACATCAGATAGGAGGTGCGTGCGCTCTGTTCGTTGACAAAAGTTGATGCGTGCCTCATAAGCCTCGAGTAAATCCTTTCGTTTGATGGAAAAACGTCCAGAAAGTCCCGTGTTTCGCTGACGATAAAACCATAGCGGTTGAGGCATACAAACCACTTTCTGACATTGCGCCACCATCTCGTGCATCACAAATGCATCTTGTGCCACGCGTCCTGGAGGATTGGGACAAGCCAAAGCGATTGTTTTGCGCACGACTTTTGCCCAAAGAAAATTGTTGAGCACAGGATGCGGCTGACACAAAGCCGCCAGTGCCGTTTCGGTATCGAAGTGCTGCGCTGCGCCTTGCGGTTGTTGTCGCCGATTGTCGTAAAGCAAATGTTCAGGGTAGGCATAGAAAAATCCACATTGCACGATATCGGCTCCACTGTGCTCGGCTTCACGAAGTAGTGTTTCGAGTGTTTGAGGGCAGAGCCAGTCGTCGCCATCTAAATAAGCCACAAAGTCGCCCGAAGCTTGAAGCGTGCCGACATTGCGTGCCACGCTCACACCCTGTTGTTCTTGGGTGATGAGATGCCAATGTGGCTGTCTTTGACAAAAATCATCGGCTATCTCTCGAGAGCCATCGGTGCTCCCATCATCCACCAAAATCACCTCAAAATGAGATAATGTCTGCCGGACGATGCTGTCAAGTGTGGTAGAGAAATATTCTGCCACGTTGTAGATGGGAACAATTAGAGAGAGAGAAGGCATAAATAGAGAGAAGTATGTCGGAATGTTTGGAATGAGTTGTAAGGTGTGATTAACTTTTTACTAATTCTAGTGTGCTGTTTTGCCTAATAGCGAAATAATCACAAATCGGTCATTAGACCGTTATAGTGCAATTTGTTATAGAGAAGATAGCTTCCTATCGTCTTTCATTTTCTTGTTGACATCTTGTTACTCGTTCGTTCCCGACGTAGCCCGCTACGCCTTCTAACCCACAACCTATCATCTGCTCAACAATCTAATGAATTCTGTTCCGGAACTAAGGACCGATTGGGGGTAATGGATAGTGTATGAGCAAATCTTCTCGCGCGCACGCGCACGTATTACAGGAGTTTTATGTTTTTTGCTGTCACAAGTGTCACAACAAGGAACGGAGCTTTCTGTTGCTTCTTGAGGGCATTGAAAGAAGGTTGTTGGTCTTGTTTTGATAGAAATGTCCCTTGTTTTGATGAAAATGTCCCTTGTTTTGTTGGAAACAAGCCGTCGTTTTGGTGAAAACAAGCCGTTGTTTTGGATTTGTGAACGGATGAAATGTGCCTATCTATTAAAATGAAGGCATAAGTGATTTATTCTCAGCGTGCTGTGAACGTAAGTGTGACACTTGTGACAGCAAAAAAACAAAACTACAGTGTATATGCGTGCGCGCACACGCGTGAGAGTAGGTTTTGAAGTATTAACAATATGCTTCGCTGCATTTATTTTGTCTTTGGGGAAGGGCTTTCGCTGATGTCCGTTTGCGCAAAAGAAAGACTAGGATTGTTGGTCTTCGATGAGTGCTGACTGTTGTTCGGAGGAGATTTTCAGAAACAGCGCTCTTAGTTCTGATAATGATATAGAAGTGGGGCGACTTTTTGGAGAGAGCCAGTATTGGATGCGGTGTTTGAGTCCTAGCCACCCTTTGTTACGATAGGTGATTTTGGCAGGATGCTTCAGTGTTTGGTTGGTGGCGTGCCAAAGTTCGTCGAATGGATTTTTATATTCATCTATATACCATGGTGCACAGGATGCAAAGTGAACAATGGCAGGTGAGAATATGCATTCTCTCAGTTCGGTGTTGAATGCTTTCTTGGAGAACCAATGCGTTTCCAGGAAATGGGGGATGACATTATAGCGCGCCGGGAGATGTATTACGTCATTTTGTAGTAATACATTGAGGGCATCAAGGTCTGGAAATACTAACTGTTCTTTATGGTGATGACACCAGTCAATGAGTTGTTGAGTATAATTGTTTTGCTGCCATCGTGAGGTGTTAATAAGCACTGGTGCTGCATAGAAATAGCAACTACTCTGTGAAAGATTTAGGCGACATTTATTTTTCTTGTCGAATGGATTTGCCACTGCAGCAATGGTTTTCTCCAAGGGCATAGAGAACACTGCACTAACATCATCTAAGACGAGACAATCTGTGTCGATGTAGAACACGCGTTCGGCATCTGGAATCAAATCTGCAATGTAGAAACGGAAATAGGTGATGTGAGTAAAGCGTTCTGTGGGCAAGCCTTGCAGTTCTTCCCCTCGAATGACGTGTACAACAAGCTGGAAATCTTGGCGAAGTGCACAAACATACTCTAATTGCTTTTGGGATTTGTTGGAAATTCCATCTGTGAGAATATGGATTTTCCAAATTACATCAGCACACAGTGGTTGGCTATCGCAGAGAGATTTCAAACTTACAGCGACATATTGTGCGTAAGGTTGGTTGCAGGCGTAAGCTATATGGTGTATCTGGGGCATAAGCGATGAAGCTATTTGTTGTCAATCTATTGACGATGTTTGCGTAAGTTGAATTTCTGAAGGTATTTCTGCAGGAATTCAAGAACAGTATTGCGTTCTTGTTTTGAAAGGAGCAGTGTATAAGCTAAGCCTCCCAGAGTGACGATGTAGAGCAATGTGGTGAGCAATAATCGTAAGAATGAATGAGAAATATAGCCTTCTATTGCAAAAACAGGAAGAGTGGCAATCAATACGGTGATGGATACCTTAGCTATGGTGAGAAACAATGGTCGCTGAGGTAACTCTGGGAGAATTTTTTTAAGGATGGCAGCCCGTTGGAATATCTCACCAAAACATCCAATAGCAATCACCATAAAAGCATGGAGGTAGTTGTGATAGGTGCTATAAAGCCAATAAATGATGAAAAATTGCGCCAGTACGTAAAGTCCTCCTATAATGGAAATGAGCTGCATTTTCCCAGTGGCGTGAATGCTTTTTGCAAAGGGTTCAGTCATTATGCCAAATAAGGTGGCAAGTAGTATGAAGCGCAAAACGTGCGCTGCATCTATCGGCACCGATCCTAACCATAGTTGGAAGAGTGTTTCGGCATTGAAGGCTATGGGTACGGCAAACAGGCAAAACACGATAGAGGTGAACAATAAATTGGTGTTCAGTGCTCTCTGCATCTCTGTGAGATTGCCTTGTGCATATTGTTTGGTTACAGAGGGGGCAAAAGCCGTTTGTACGGGACCGGTAAATCCTACCAGGGCTCCTGATACAGTGTTGGCAACACTGGTGGAGGTGTTGTAGCGTAGTCCAAAAAAGATATTGACGAGATAGTTTCGTGATTGATTGAAAATGGCAAAGCAAAAATTGCCAAAAAGTTCCCATGCCACAAAAGACAGAATAGGTTTGAGTCGTAAGAAGGGGACACGACGTAGGAGGTGAACTTCTTGAAATTTCTGTATGCAATAGTAGCGTACATATACTATGATAGCAAAATTGGAGATAGCACTGAGTATTGTAGAAATTAAGAGTTTGTCCATCGAGGTGTATTTCACATAAATGGCAGCGAACAGTGAGTATATAGTCGGTATTAATGAAATGTAGGCAAGGGTGGTGAATTTTTCTCTAGCTACAATAACTGCACCATAGGGAACTTGGGTGATGCTTAAAAAGATGCCTAGAATGGAGCATTGCAACACGATTATGGCTGTGTTCATCCTCTCTGCAGGAATGTTAAGTTTATGATGCAAAAGATAGATGCCCGCAATCTCGCATATAACAACGAGTATGACAGCCAACACCAAATGAGCAAAGAAAGTCGCAGTGAAGGTTTCGCGAATCGCTTGTTCGTCTCCTTTGCCTATTTCAAAAGTAAGAAATCGGGAAGTGGCTGAGGCTAAAATGGTTGCTATGAAAGTGAAAGCAGGGAGAAGTCCACCTATTACCGCGTTGATACCATAGTCTTCCACACCAAGCGCATTGAATGTGATGCGTGAGGTGAACAAGCTAATAATGATGATGATAACTGAGCGGAGCATCAACAATAAAGCATTGCGCGATGCACGGCGAGCACTGAACACTCTCTCTTCTTGTAACTGAGAGGAGGAGCTTTCCTTTGGTGTAGCATCGTTGTGTTGAGAAGATTGATTATTTTGTATCATTCGTTTATCTTTGGTGCTGTGTGCTGTGGATGTTTTAACCCAAATCGGTTATTAGATTCTGAACAGATTTCATTAGATTGTTGAGCAGATTGTTTACCATTAGTTCAAAGGCGTAGCGGGCTACGGCGAGAACGAACGAAAAATTAGATGCCAACAAGAAAATGAGAGAGGTCAGGAAGTTATCTATTCAATTACGAATTGTACTATAACGGTCTCATGACCGATTGGGGTTTAATGCTTTTATGGCTGATAATAATGATTGTTTTAGGGGGGAGAGTATTTTAAAACGGAGTTTTGTTAAGGTGAGTAATGTCCTATAGTGTTTATGTTTCAACAACCATGTGAAGATGAATTTGCCGTATCCCAATGAACGACGGAAAAAACGTTTCGAAAGTAGGGGAGTGGGAAGTTGTTGCAACAAACAAATGCTTTGATGTGTGGATAGAGAGGAATCTACCACAGCTTGAAGAGTTATAAGCAAAAAGAAGAACTGACTATTATAAGCAAAATTAGATTCTTTCCAGTAAGCTTGGTTGATCGCATTGATAATCATTCGTGTTGTTTGGACGTATGCTTCTGCTGAATATCGAGCATACGTTATACTTTTGGGATGAATGGAGTAATGATAATCCGCATGTGGCACAAAGCATATATGTTTAAGGAAAGGATACAAGACGAAATTAGTAATCGTGTCTTCTTCTTTATTTACATGATCTGGAATATATGCTATATGTTGTTTTAGAAAAGTCAGCTTCCATAGCTTTGCCCAAAGTGCGATGCGATGAAATGATGTTTCTACTGCCTCTATTGGAGGGGATAGAGTCTTTTTTGAAGCGAAAAGTTTTTCCAAATTTGAAAAATTGGATATCTTTCCGTCTTTATATAGAAAATATCCTCCATGGACGCATTCTACTTCTGGAAAATGATGAATGCCTTCTAATAAGTGCTCTAGATACAATTCTCCCACATAGTCGTCGGCATCGATGAAAGTGAGGTAT
>CAJPLH010000148.1 GCA_905371275.1 Prevotellaceae bacterium | reverse complement strand
GAGTTGAAACAAAGATGTTTACATAGGGTGCTGTGACACTTGTGACAGCAAAAAAGCAAAAACTCCTGGAATGCGCGTACGCGCGCACGCGCGAGAGGGTGTGATTATAGTTCTTTTCACAATTCATTTGCTGCCGCTCTCATCTTGCTTCTTCCCTCTTTTATTGGGTTATCCAAAAACGACCCGTCCGTTGAGGAAAAGTGACGGGTCGTTTGAAAAAAACAACCCGTCGTTTTATGAAAAACAAGCCGTCGTTTTGCGAAAAACAAGCCATTGGTAGTAGTAGTAATACTCGCCTAAACAGAAAAGAAACGTCGGATGCCTCGCAAGAAACATCCGACATCTTTCTGTGATAGCGGCTATTAGCCTATGGCTTCAATATAGCACTTTCAATTTTCTTGTCAACTTCTTGACTTCCAGCCTGATGCTTACGCCCAAATCCAAAATTGTAAGCCACAGTCAGATTCAAACATCTACCTTGTGCTTCAAAGGCTCGGACACCCTCGCGCTGATACTTGCCATAATCCATGTGAATTTGCTCTTCAAAATAGCGCTTAAACACATTCTGCGCAGCAAATGTCAGACTCCAATCCTGATGTGTCCATTGTACACTGAAACTATAACGAGGGTCATAGCGCACAAAGAAGGGTCCACGAATGTCAAGAGAATGATACCCACTGGTGAAACGAGCATTTATACGAAAATCTCCCACAAGATAAGTGACATTGCCCGCATAGCGCAATATAGACTTCGAGAGGTGATAATCATCGCCACGGAGATAATTAAACTCTTGTTGGACAGTCGTTGTAAGCAATAAGTGGTTTTGGAAGAAATTATGCGAAAGCTCCAATATAAAATGGTTGCCACAGAAGAGAGAGTGGTTTACCCTCATACGATAAATGCGCGATTCATCTAATGAAAATCTGTCAATTTCATTATCAAAATAGCAAAAACTCAAATAAGTTCCAGAGAGTTTTAGCCCTTTCACGCTCGTATTGTAAGAAAGCGTGTTGTCCATCACTTTAATGGGCTTAATGTTCGGGTTACCGACCACAGATTCAAAAAAAGAAACTGGCACGACTGCCGAGTTTTTGTTGGAGGGTGTGAACTCTGTATAGGTGAACTCTCCATTCAAACTCACACTACTCTTCTCGTTCAACAAATAATTGCCCCCATAATATAGTACAGGGTGCAAATAGTGTTGGCGGTCGCCATTGAGATTGACCCCAATATTTGAAATGCCAGCAGACAGATAGCCATAATATTTCTCAGTATCTCGCGAAATGCTCAAAGCTCCATAAGAATTTTGCGTGGTGAGTGACTGGCTGCTAGGAGACGTGCCGAGATATTCATCATCATAATGTTTCCACCCATGAGAAATCTGGACATCTCCAGACCACCCTCCTTCCCAATATTTGGAATATTGAGAAACAGCCAACACACTATGCGTGTGTTCCGACGCATCTGTCCACAAATCTGATTGATTATCCTCGTGGTTAAATAAAGAGGTTTTCTCCCTACCTAGGCCAGCATTTAAAATGATTCGCCAATTTTGATTGTGCGGCAAAGAACGCTGATAGTCAATGTACAAAGTAGGCGTCCATGCTCTACCATGATAACGATCATATTTTTGAGTTTTTCCTATATATTTCCCTGCATAAGTGGCTTCATTCACTGTTTCGTGGCTGGGACTTGCAGAATACACAAAATTGAGATAGGAGTTAAAAGTGGATTCTGGTGTAGTGTGGGTGTACTTCAACCTTCCCCCAAAACTATTATCGGAGTTGAGATTACCTTTGTTGGATATGATGCGCGACAACTCATCACCATTGGTAAATTTATAGTGCTCTTTTCCTTCTGTATAGTCATGATTGCGCGACCAATTTTGAAAGATGAGTGTAGAGAAGTAGGATTTACCTCGCGTATAATCCGCAAAAGCTAGATAATCTCCCTTTTTATATGCCATTCCTTGTTCAGCCGAGAGGTAGATATTTCCACCACCTTCTGCCAAATCTGTGACAAAATTCAGTAAACCTGCTTTTCCTACATATTTACCAGAGGGCGTTCGGGTGTACTCCACCCGTTTAATTCGATTGGCACGCAATGTTCTTACCTCTTCCATCGTGGCTTCTCGCCCATCGATACAGACAACCAGTTTGCCTCCTCCTTTAATGGAAATGGCATAATCCAAGAGGGATACTTCAAGTTGGGGAATTTGGAGCAAATCTAAGAGTTGGAATCCATTGGTACTATGTTTTTTCTGGAGCTTTGTAGGTAGGAACAAAGAGGCAACTGGGGTTTCCACTTGTGTTTTAGCGGTGACTTTCACTTCATCTAACTGGCGAGTTCGGACACTGTCAGTAGGTTGCTGCGCCATAAGCCCTAAGGGGAAAGCTAGAAAAACGAAAAGACAAGAAAAGTTAGCACGGTTCATGGTCGTTATGCACTTGAAAGTAGAGTTGATTAGACTAGGTCCTCACAAGAAAGAAGGTCAGAGATCATGTAATTCTTCCATTCCTGCAATAGCCAAAGGCTGAATGCAAGAAAATGATATTTACAAAAGTAGGAATTATCTAGCAACTTCCAAAAGAAAAGCGTGTTTTTTCAAGAATAAAGACACAAAAGTCCACGATATTCCTAGAAGAAAAGGGAATCTTCGGGGGGAATACAAAAAAGTGTCGGAGATTTTCGAAAAAACATCGGAGATTTTCTCAAAACTCTTGGAGATTTTTTTGAAAACGTCGGAGATAATTTTAGAAATGTCGGAGTTTTATATCTGACAGCTTGGAGAAGCCCCAAAAGACGCAAGGAGGAGTAAAGGAAGAGGGAGAAGGTACAAAACAAAAAGGAACTTCCCCACCATCGTGTGAGAAAGTTCCAATGAGAAAATAGGAGATTACGAGCAAAATACTATGATCAATAGGTGCAACGCTTTAATAGCGCAACCAGCGGAGCATTTCCTTAATCGTGGGTTTCTTGCCATACATCAAGATGCCGACGCGATAAATTTTGGCTGCTACGAAAACCATACCGATAGAAGTGCTATAAAGCAAAACTAAACTTAGGAGTTCTTGCCACAAAGGTACGCCAAAGGGGATGCGCGTCATCATAACAATGGGAGAGGTGAGGGGGAAAATTGAGCACCAGAAGGCAAGTGGGCCATCGGTGTTGGAAGAACTTCCCATAGCGGCATACATACTGAATATCAGCAAAATGATGATGGGCGACATAAATTGGCTGGTATCTTCCTGACTGTTGACTGCAGCTCCAATAGCTGCAAAGATAGAGGCAAAAAAGAGGTAACCTCCAATGAAATAGAACACAAAGAGAAGGAGCATTTCACCAAGAGGAAGACTGAAAATAGCCGAGAAAATGGCCGACTCGTTCGAAAGAAGCGACAAAGCATCTGCACTATTAACGGAAGCCTCAGCACCAACAAATCCTTTAGCAACGAAGAGAATGACAGCACCAAGGACGCCCCAAATCAACAGTTGGGTGATGCCAACAAGGGCAATGCCGATGATTTTGCCCATCATAAGTTGGAAAGGACGAACACTGGACACCATAATTTCCATAATGCGATTTGTTTTTTCTTCCATCACTCCCTGCATTACCATTGCTCCATAGGTGAGAATGAAAAGGTAGATGATGAAGGTGAAAATTGAGCCTGCAAATTTGGCGACATCAGTTGAAGACGCTGTGGTTTCTCCTTTGTCATTCCATTTTGCCGTGGAGATGTTCACGTTGCTTCCCATATCACTGACAATGTTTTCCAAACCATCGATGTCATAGCGCGCTATTTTCTGTTCACGCACCGCACTGTCTAAGAGTTCGCTTACGTAACCGTTCAAATCGCTCTGCACTTCTTTATGACTCAACAATTCTATGTCATTGGGATGAAGGCTGAGGTCGGACTTGATGTGCAAAACAGCTTCTACGTCCTCGGGGAGATCTGTTACCTTGGGAACGGACTTTTCGTGTACAAAGTTGAATTTGGGAGTCGATTGAAACAAAGAGTCGTAGAGATGGCTCTCATCGACGACCATAACGGTGCGATTTTCGCCATTGGAAATGCGCCCTAGCCAGATGGGGACAAAGACGAGTGCCACCATCAAAATGGGCATTAGGAACGTGAGTAAAAGGAAGGATTTACGGCGAATACGGGTGGAGAACTCACGTTGTATGATAAGAAAAATCTTGTTCATAAGGAAATCAAATGAAAATAAGGGAGAAATCAAACAGATATGCGCTTTTGCGGTACAGTAAAAAGTGGATGCCTTTATTGCTGCATTTGATTGCCGGTGAGGGCTTCCACATCATCACCTACTGTGCGCAAGAAGATGTCGTTCATTGTGGGCAAGATTTCTGAAAAGCTTCTGATTTCCACTTCGTTAGCAAGACGTTGCACTAGTGCGGAATTGGTGAGGTGTTCTTGTTTTTTCAAACGATAAGTGGTGAGTGCTCCTTGTTGTCTTTGTTCCAAAATGACAAATTGGTCGGGTTGTTCCGTGAGTTGTCCGGAAGTGGTGGTGAGAGAAAATTCTCCCGTGCGATTTTGTTCTCGAATGTCTTGTACATTTCCTTGTAAACGCACTTGGGAACGATGAATGAGTGCGATGTCGTCACAAACTTCTTCGACACTTGCCATATTGTGTGTGGAGAAAATGATGGTGGCTCCACGATCGCGCAACTGCAACATCTCTTGTTTCAACAACTCTGCATTGAGGGGGTCGAATCCCGAAAAGGGTTCGTCGAAGATCAACAGCTTTGGTTCGTGCAACACGGTGATAATGAACTGAATCTTCTGTTGCATACCTTTGGAGAGTTCTTCGAGTTTTTTGTTCCACCAAGGCATTATTTGGAATTTCTCAAACCAAACTTCTAATCTTTTTTGGGCTTCGTAGCGAGAGAGTCCTTTGAGTTGCGCAAGATACAGGGCTTGTTCTCCCACTTTCATCTTGCGATAGAGGCCGCGCTCTTCGGGAAGATAACCAATCTGTGCGACATCTTCTTGTGAGAGTGGCTTTCCATCGAACCAGACTTCCCCTGTGTCGGGCAATGTGATGTGGTTGATGATGCGAATGAGGGTGGTTTTGCCTGCGCCATTGGGGCCTAGCAAACCGAAAATACGCCCCCGGGGTACTTCGATGCTGACATTTTCTAAAGCTTTGTGTGCAGCAAATTGCTTGGACACTCCACGAACAGAAAGGAGATTAGACATATTAGA
>CAJPLH010000147.1 GCA_905371275.1 Prevotellaceae bacterium | reverse complement strand
TTGGGGAGCATAATGATGGTAGCACGGTTGCGGTCGCGGAGGAGGACACGATTCACGAAAGTCTTGATGTCTTCAGAAGTAACGGCATCGAGCGTTTCGAGGTAAGTCTTTTGACCATCTTTACCCCAATTGTTCTTGGCAACCATCAAACCTTGCCAGTAACCGTTGCTGCGTTGAGCTTCTTCATATTCCTTGTGCTCAAACTTCTTCACTTCGCTCAATTCCTCATCGGTCACACCATCTTTGGCAATCTCGTTGAGACCTTGATCCATGAGCAGAAGCACAGAGTCTACCTTTTCAGGAGTAAAGGGCGCAAATATTTGAAGAGAATAGAGGTCTTTCACACCATAGCTAAGACTAGCATCAGCGCCCACGTTGTAAGCCATACCGCCATCTTCGCGGATTGACTTGAGATAACGCTTGGTCAAGATAGCACCAAACACACTAGCCACTTGCGCTTCCTTCAAACTATAAGGTTCTTGACCTTGCCAAATTTGGAGGAGCATCGCTTGAGGAGTTTCCATCTGGCGTTCGAAGCGATTTTCAACAACACCCTTGCGCGCATCAAGATTGAGCTTCGTGTAAGTCTCACGTTTTTGCACTGCAGGGAGGGTAGCGATGTATTGTTCGGTGAAAGCGCGGAGAGAATCCACGTTTACAGCACCCGTGAAATAGAAGTCAAAGTCGCCACCTTTGCTGAAACGCTCAGCATAGAGTTGCTTAATCTTTTCGTAGTTGGCTTTTTTCAAATCAGCAAGCGTGAGTTGCGCTTTGCGAGGATTCTTTCCGTAGACTGTTGTGCGAACAGAGTCGCTAAATGCCTTTTGAGGATTCTTGTCGGCATTTTCCAAACCTGTACGCATAGCATTGATCACAGTGCGATATGCATCCACGTCATTCATTGGACGTTGGAAACGCAAATAAATCAATTCGAAGAGCGTGCGCAAGTCTTTAGGAGTTGAACTACCAGAGAGAGATTCCGTGTAGTTGCCCAAACCGCAAGACAAAGCCACTTGTTTGCCGGTGAGTTTCTTTTCGAGTTCGGTAGAAGTGAATCCGCCCCAACCCACGCTTTCCATCACTGGTTCAATCAAGCGCGCATTAGCGAGATCTTTTTCTGCAAATTTGCTGTTTCCTCCAAAACTACTAGCCTGGAAGAGTACTTGTGCATCGTTGAAGTCCGTCTTTTTGAAGAACACGCGAGCACCGTTGCTGAGCGTCCATTGCTTATAGCCAAAGTCGGTAGTCGAAGTTTTCACGATCTTACCCTTCTTGGGAAGTTTGGTGATAAGCGGACCCGCTTTCACGTTGTCCACATAAGCTTCCACCTTCGCATTGACACCAGCCGCCACAGCAGCCTTCATTTCATCCACGGTAGCCACCTTCACCTTCTCATTGTCGGGATACATACCCAAGAACACGAAGTTCTTTTCGTTGTCGGCTGTCAATTCCTTGATCATGCCATTCACCGCTTCAGCGTCAATCATAGACGCAAGCATCTTGTAGGTATTATATTCGTCCTCGATGCTGGGGATAGCCTTTTTCTCCAAGAAGTGACGCACATATTGCGAAGTATAGAAATTGTGCTTTTGCTTCGTGCGGTTGTTGTAAATTGCTTCGATGTTGCTGAGCACGTTTTCAGAAGCACGTTTCACCTCAGATTTGCTCAAACCAAATTTAGCAGCGCGTTGAATTTCCGCCATCACAGCAGTTACAGCAGCCGCGTCTTTTCCAGGTTTAGGAGTGAGGTTGACAGAGAAGCAGTCAGCCGTTTTAGAGAGCAAATAGTTCTCATAGCTCACACCAGCATTGAGGAAAGGACAATCTTCCTTCTGCGCCATTTCGCTCAAACGAGCGTTGATGCCTTGCGTAGCGAGCGACAAAAGGTAGTTTTGCATAATTTCAGCCACCGTGCCGCGCATCGCTTCGGGCATAGGATCGGTTTTGTACATAAACGACAAAGCCGTCATTGTCAATTCCTTGTCCTTGTCGATGACATAAATCGCTTTGTCATTCTCGGGCACAGGATAAGTTTCATATTTCGCAGCGTTCTCGGGCATTACCACGGCACCGAGAAGACTCTTCACCTTGGCTTCCACCTCGTCCACATTGATGTCACCCACAATCACTATGCCTTGCAGGTCAGGACGATACCACTTCTTGTAGTAAGCGCGGAGGAACTCGGGTTCAAAGTTGTCGATGATTTCCATCAAACCAATAGGCATGCGATTGCCATATTTGCTGCCGGGATAGAGTTCGGGTAAACGGCGTTCGAGAATGCGCATCACAGCACTAGAGCGCATACGCCATTCCTCGTGAATCACGCCACGTTCCTTTTGAATCTCTTCCTTTTCGAGCAACAAACCGCCCGACCAGTCAGCCAAGATGAGCAAGCAAGAATCGATGTTGCTTCCCTTCACAGGAACATTGTCAATGTTGTAAACAGTCTCGTCAGTGGAAGTATAAGCGTTGAGGTTTTCTCCAAACTTCACACCAATGCTTTCGCAGTATTTGATGAGCTGTCCGTCTTTGGCAAAATGCTTCGAACCATTGAAGGCCATATGTTCGAGGAAGTGTGCCAAACCTCGTTGGTTGTCGTCTTCCTGCACCGAACCCACCTTCTGCGCAATGTAGAAGTTCACTTGTCCTTTAGGTTCCTCGTTGTGGCGGATGTAGTAGGTCAATCCGTTGGGAAGTTTTCCCATACGCACTTCTTTGTCCACGGGGAGAGGAGGGAATGCATCCTGTGCCACTACGGGAGTGACCACCAAAGCCACTAGCGTCAGGAGGAATAGCTTGATTTTTTTCATATTATACATCAGATTATAGAATGAATGCGTGTTAAACTTGAGAGAATCTGCCACAAAGGTAGTTATTTTGGAGAATGTTGCAAAACTTTTGAAAGAATAAATGTGATAAAACTTTCATTCGTTTATCGAAACTGCTCTTTGGAGGTACATTTGCTTGGTAGAGCGTTCACACCAGTTCTCATTTTGTGTCAATGTTGCGCCGTATTACTATGCTGCTGCGTCTTATTCGGCATACATACTTTCAATTTCTTGCGCATAGCGTTCGTAGACCACTCTGCGCTTAATCTTGAGTGTATTGGTGATTTCGCCCTTTTCCATCGACAATGCCTCGGGAAGCAAAACAAAGCGTTTGATTTTTTCGTATGCCGCCAAATCTTGTTGCAAAGTGTCGATGTGTTGTGCCAAGAACTTTTTCACTTGTGCATCATTGCACAATGCCTCGCGCGATTTGAAAGACAAATTTTGCGCAGCTGCCCAGTCCTCAATCGCCTTATAGTTAGGCACAACCAGTGCTGACACAAATTTGCGTTGATCGGCCACTACCACCACTTGTTCAAAATATCGGTCGATGGTCAGTTTACCTTCAATCGCTTGCGGAGCCACATATTTTCCGTTGCTCGTTTTGAACAAATCCTTGATGCGCTCGGTGATATAGAGTTCTCCATCTTTGATGTAGCCCGCATCGCCTGTGCGGAACCATCCATCTTCTGTAAAAGCCTTGCGCGTTTCTTCTTCTTTTTTGTAATAACCAGGAGTCACCGTAGCACCGCGCACCAAAATCTCATTGTCTTCTCCAGCAATCTTCACCTCCACTCCAGGGAGGGGGCGTCCGATGCTGCCCAGCGACACAGGTTTGTCGGGGTGGTCAAACGACACAGAGGCACAAGTTTCTGTCAGTCCATAGCCCGCCACCATTGGGAAACCTGCAGCGTGCACAAAACGTTCCACTTCGGAGGAAATCGTAGCGCCTGCCACAGGGAAGATGTTGGGACGAGTGAGTCCCAATGTCTTGCGCAGCACGCGAAGCAGTGTTTTGTCGTAGGCTGCATATTTCAATCGCAAACCGAGCGGAGCTTGTTTCCCTTTCGACGTATATTTTTCCCATACTTCAGCTCCCACTTTCAGAGCATCTTTGATGAGGTTGCGCTGCAACGCACTGCCCGATTCCATTTTTTCGAGCACCCCTTGATACACCTTTTCCCAAAATCGGGGAACAGCGCACATACAAGTGGGTTGCACCTCGCGCATACTGCGTTGAATGTCTAGCGGACGGAGGTTGATGGCAAGTCTGGCACCGCAACTCAGGCACAATTTAGCCCAAGCCCCTTCAAATACGTGGCTGAAGGGCAAGAAATTGATGACCACATCGTCTGGAGTGATTTTGAGTATTTTGGTGTGTGCCTCAAGTGCGTGATTATATTGCGAGTGCAGTAAGATCACCCCTTTAGATTGTCCCGTGGTTCCGCTGGTGTAGAGGATGTTGGCCACGTCTGCGCCTTGTGCATCGTTCACGCGACGTTGCACCTCCGCTTGGAAACGAGGTTCGTTGAGACCCAAACGCAAGAACTCTTCAAAAGTCATCGAAACATTATCGTTGGGATGACGTTGCACCTTGGGGTCGAAAATCACAATGTGTTCCAGTGAATGACAAAGGCTCATCACACTCCAAGTGGTGTCGTATTGTTGTTGTTCGCCCACGAAGATTACGCGAATTTGCGCATCATTCACCATATATTGCACCTGCGCTCCAGCCGTTGTGGCATAAAAAGGAATCTGCACAGCGCGCGCACGAAAGCAACCAAATTCCACAAACAAACTTTCGGGTTTATTTTGCGAAAACACCGCAACATTGTCTTGCACTCCCACCCCTAAAGCCACGAGTGAGCGTGCAGATTGGTCTACACGGCGGGCAAAGAGATTCCAAGAAATCCCCATCCACTGTTCGCGGTCGTAGTCGCGATAGCTTAGCGCGATTTTTTCGCCATATTGTTCGGCGGATTTTTCAATAAGTTGAGAGAGATGACAAAGTATTTGCATAATTGGGTAAATTGTGCGATAGGAGTAACGATGGCAATTGCCATACTGTTGATGAACTCAGAGGGATGAAACGATAGGAGGTGTGCCTGATGTGTTGTTGCATAGTGCTAGTGCGCATAAGGGAGAACACCCCTAAAATACCCTCAATAGATTTGGCAAAGTTAGTGTTTTATTTCGTATTATGAGATTTATTTCTGCGCAAATTGGTGGTGTTTGCGCAATTTTTGCCTTGCGAAGGCTTGTGTAAGAGCAAAATAGGGTGTGGGCACGGGGAGAAATTACGGCAAAAGCTTCTGCACTTGCTTTTCTTCGTAGTAAAACGAGCCGTTGTTTTTGGTAAAACGAGCCGTTGTTTTGTGAAAAAAAAAAAGATATAAAAAGTAAAATCAAAAGAAATTTA
>CAJPLH010000146.1 GCA_905371275.1 Prevotellaceae bacterium | reverse complement strand
TCTTCAACTTGCTGTTTTGCAAATCAAAGACTGAAAAGAAATATCATACACCTAGATTTGGAGATTGCGGCGTAGGTATGCGCAGGGGCAACAAGGTCTATTACAAAGATCTTTGGATTAGTCCAGCCTTTATCACCCCGTATTACTACAATGGAGACTTTCAATTTCTGCTTGTCAATTCTAGCATTCAGCCTATCATTTTCCAGGCGGTGTTCGGTAACAATAGAGAAGGCGAAGGGTGGCACATTTATCAAGTAGAATATTCCACAGAATTAGAAATACTCAAAGAAGCAAATCGAATTATTGACTCATCAAAAAAGAACAAGCAATGAACGACAATAAGAAACGCATCAACAACGAGCAAGAGCTTTTTGAGCTATTTTGCGACCCCTCAGACGATAGGCGCTACACTGATAAGCCATACAAGGAGAAAGGGAAAGACTTTGTATTTGCTACGAATCGAGTGAGCGCGGTAATCCTTAATTCATCGTTCTATCCTAATCCTAATGAGTGCGAGGAAACAGAGAAGCCCTTGTTTACTAATATTCTGTCTGGCAATGGTGAAAAGAAAAAAATCAAGCTGAAAGCCCTCAAGAAAGCCCTCAATTCGTTGCCACAAGAAAAAGAGTTTGAAACAATAGCGAAAGACGAAACCTGCGAAGAATGCAACGGAAAAGGATACGTAGAATGGAGGTACAAAGCAAAGGATCTGGAGGAATACTTTGAGCTGTATGAATGCCCATGTTGTCAAGGTGAAGGAGTAATCCCCCATAAAAGAGCCACTGGTTTTACGTGTCCATATTGGGATACGTATATCGAACTTGGTAAGCGTTTATTTCGCAGCCAAGAAATGATAAAACTGCAACACGTTATGGAGTATTTCGGGGTAAAAGAGTGCGTGTGCTATAACGCCACGGAAATTGCTATGATATTCGAGGTAAAAGAGGGCGTTCGTGTTGCTATTTGTCACATTATTCCAACGGAATTATACGAGGACGAAATTGCAAAAGTAGAAACAGAGTAAAACAAAACAAATGAGAAAGATTTTATTTCGAGGACGCGACCACGCAGGCAAGTGGCACGAGGGCAGTTTAATTACCCGAATCGAAGAAAGCCCAGTCCCAGAAACCGCAGCACCTTACGAGGTATACTACATCAAAGGACAAGACTTTGCAGGTGAAGAGCACGAAGTAGACCCCGAAACGATAGGTCAGCTAGTATTCCCAGCAACAGAGCTATACCCCGATATTTGGGAGGGGGACATCATCGAAGACAAATACGGTCATCTTATGGAGGTAATGTTCGACCCTTACAGTCGTGCGTTTTACGTGATTGCTCACAGCAAAACCAGCGTAGGCTTGGAGCGCCTAGATGAAGGCTATTTGCATTTTAAGTTCAAGAACCACGGTGCAAAAGTATGGGGAAACATTCACGACCTCGAACTAATCACCGAACCATAACCGCAAGGACACGAAAAAGCTAAAACAAATTGAATTATGGAAAAAGACAGAGTCACCGAGTATTGGGACAACGAAATAAAGCGCGCAGCGGAGGACACGCGCCTTGCATACCGCAACTACGAAAAGGCACGAAGAGCCGAGGGTGAAGCCCTTAGACGCGTGGAAGAAGCCAAAGAAAGACGCGCACCAAAAGAAGAAATGAAACTACTACTCCAGGAAAGCAAAAAGGCAAGCGCACAAATGCTCGAAGCGTGGGAATCTCTCACCAATGCGCAGAAGTGGGAACGTGCCACCAAAGAATCAGCAAGACAATGAACAACTCCCACAAATTCAATTACAAGTGGACACTGAAGGATGCAAATTTCACGAAAGACAAAGGCAAAGTTTTTTCTTGCTTTGCGTGTGGTGGAGGTAGCACAATGGGATATAAACTCGCAGGCTTTGACGTCATAGGATGCAACGAAATAGGCCCGAGAATGATGGAGGTTTACCAACACAACCACAATCCGAAATTTGCCTATCTCGAGCCGATACAAGAGTTCAAACAAAGAGAAGATTTGCCCGATGAACTCTATAACCTTGACATCTTAGATGGTTCGCCCCCTTGCTCTACGTTTTCAGTAGCAGGAAGCAGAGAGGAATCGTGGGGAAAGATGAAACATTTCAGAGAAGGACAAGCAAAACAAGTTTTAGACACGTTGTTTTTTGACTTCATCGACCTAGCTAAAAAGTTGCAGCCTAAAATCGTAGTTGCTGAGAACGTGAAAGGACTACTAATGGGAGAAGCAAAGAAGTATGTCGTGAAGATACACGAAGAGTTCGACAAGGCGGGATATTATTGCACCCACTTCTTGTTAGACGCTCAGAATATGGGAGTACCGCAAAGGCGTGAACGTGTTTTCTTTGTTTGCTTACGAAAGGACTTAGTGGGACAAGTGCCGATGCGTAAAAATCTATTTGAGCAACAACCCTACATAAACCTCACATTCAACGAGCCGATGATTCCATTTGGTGGAATTGCTGACTATTCAGGGCGAAAGTTAGAATCGCCTACCTTGAGATTGTTATGGGATAATAGAAAGGAAGGAGATATAAGCCAAAAGCAGGCTAGTCAAAGGGTACGTGGGAAAATTTCAAACTTCGGGCAAAGCTACGTTTACAACGAAAAAATATGCCCAACTTTAACAGCGAAGGAAGATAGTTTAATTCTATTTGAACAGCCCCGATATTTAGGAAGAAGCGAAGTTTGTTGTATCTCATCTTTTCCACAAGATTACGACTTTCTAAAGCAGAAGCCACACTATGTTTGCGGAATGTCTGTACCGCCTATTATGATGGCGCAAATATCGAGTAGAATATACGAACAATGGCTTACCCCAATAAACGAAGCCAACCAATAAACCCCGATTCTTTCCAACCTTTTCCAATTTGGAAAGAGTTCACAACAACAAGACAATGAAACTAAGAAAAGACCCCTTTGAGATAGCCATTGAAATAGCTCTCATCGCCTTCATATATGGTGCTATGCTTTTATCCTTTGTGTATGTATTGAAGACCTATTTTATAGCGCAACCCACCAACACAACGATGCACCAACCCAAACCCACGGAGCAATATGCAGACAGCCTTGTTTGCCCCGATTGAATGTTTCACCACAAAAAAGCAATCATTATGATAGACCCAAAAGAATTCATCGTACAAGCCTTTGACGAGTGCGAAACAGTACGCACCGAGAAAGCGCAACTATACGGCCACTCGTGGAGATTGGCGGACTATTTCACAATCCTCAATATCATTTACAGCAAGCTGAACGCAGTCACAAGAAGTAGCGAGGACTGGTACGAAAGCACGACAGAAACGCTAATCGCTACCTACAATTACGCGATTTTCGCTCTCATACAAAGCGAGATTGGAACGTGCAACCTATACGACCTTTATAACGAAGGCGACCGAGTAACGGAAGAAGTCGAAAAAATGAACGAAGAGATAAAAGCCACGCTCACACATAAAGACCAAGGCTACAAAAGTGCGTGGATAGATTGCGATTTCGACTATTTGTTTGAACTTATCCTCATCAAGATAGCACGCATCCAACACTTGAGAGAAACGATACAAGGCAGCGATGATATAAGCCGAGAAGAAGCAGCTCTCAAAGATGCGTTTGTCGATATTGCAGGTTACGCGATTCTTTGCCTAGCAAGGATATATCGAGAAACAGCCACAGATGGAGAATAGCCCCAAAGCCCCGAAGCAATGAGTATCATTATACCATCCGCAGCACCGCGCACACCACCCACGGAGGAAATACCCGACATCGTGAGTGCCAATCTACGCTACGAGTGTAACTGTACCTTCTACTGGTTGTTTGTTGGCAATACGTGTTTGACGGCAGCACAATACAAACTCTCAGAAGCGCGAAAGTACACCCGACAATTACAGCAGCTCATCGAAGCAGCCGAAGACGAACAGCGCAAGGCGATAGAGGACTACACAATGATCGTTGATGGACTAGTGCAAGACGTCTTGAAATTGGAGAATCCTATGTTTACGTTGAGCATCTTTTACGCAACATTCATAAGGACAACCGAACAGACGAACAACAAACCATTTTCCAAGACCATTGCAGCAGCACTAGTGGCATATCATCTAGGATTAGTCCTACTGAAAGAAAAGCCACCAGTCACACGACCAGCGAAACCCGAAGCGCAGATGCAGGACACCCTCAAACAACTCATCACCACTCTCTCAGAAAGGCCGATTAGTTACTGGGTAATGCCCGAAACCATCACAGCAGCAGAAGCTATTATCGAACTTTTTAGTAACACTCAAAATCTATGATTTCAATTAAAACAAAACTCATTCACCCAAACGCGAAGCTCCCAACGAGAGCGCACACCACGGACGCAGGCTTTGACCTCTATTGTGCAGAAGCCAAATGGGATGCAAAGTACAAGCAGCACGTTTGCAATAGTGGCATAGCCGTAGAAATTCCCGAGGGCTTTGTTGGTTTGCTTTTTCCACGTAGTAGCATTTACCACACCCACCTTCACCTCTCAAACGCAGTGGGTGTGATTGATAGCGGATACCGCGGAGAAGTTACCGCGCGTTTCCGAGTAGACCCCAACACGATAGGCAAAGACGGAGAGCGCAAGCCTCATCGACTTTATCAGAGGGGAGAACGCTTTGCGCAGCTCATCATCTTACCCATTCCAGCCGTGGAATTTATTGAGGTAGAAGAACTCAACGATAACACCGACAGAGGGGCAAACGGATATGGCAGCAGTGGAAAATAACAAGAACAAGACAACAGTCCATAACATCAAATCAAACAACATGGCAACAATAAGAACAATAACCCATAAGTTCAAATCAAACAATATGGCAACAATAAACAACATTTGGTATAACGTCAAGACGCGTTACATCGGAACAACCGAAGATGGCATTACAAAACCCATCACAGAAGAGTATCTCACCGCAGCACTCTCCTTCACAGAAGCCGAAACGAAGACCAGCGAAACCGCACTAGCATACGGTCACCGCGAAGAGTTCGACATCATCGCAATGTCACGCACCAAATTCTCCGAAATCGTTTACGGAGATGAGGAAGCCGACAAGTGGTTCAAGTGCAAAATCAACACAACGATACTTGACGAGCGCAACGGACGTGAGAAGAAATCCTCCATTTTCTTTTGCGTCAATGCAGACAGCGCGCTCGAAGCGCACCACAACCTCGACGAGCATCTCAAGAAAACCACGATGTGCTACACCGTTGAGCAAGTGGACGAAAC
>CAJPLH010000145.1 GCA_905371275.1 Prevotellaceae bacterium | reverse complement strand
GGATTGTCTTTCCCTATCCAGCTCACACCGTTTGTTCCCATTTCTTGCGACCAAGGGTCGGTGTCGCCGTAGGTGTAAGACAAGATGAGGTTTGTTTTTTCGTTGTTGCGCACCTTTCCTTGTTGCGTGTAAAGACTGTCGGCAGTGAAAAAGTGCTGGTGAATCTTGTCTTGACCGTTTTCTACAAATTGATATGTGATGTCTTTGTGGAGAAGGTCGAAGTATTTGATGTCGAGACGATAAACGAGGGTCGTGTCTTCTGAACTTAGAAACACGTCAAAGCCTGATTTGCTGCTCGGAATTGGCGCCCATCCGATGTGCTTTTGCAACATATATTCGATGGTTTGACTGTTCGTTTGTTCCACTTTGGGATTAATGAGCGGAGTAAACGCTTGGTTCACGAGACGTCCTGGAGTCAAGGTCAAGCGCACACTGATGGGGTCACCGTGGTCTTTGCTTTTTCGTTCGTCGACGGCTTCGTGCACGGTGGTGTCGCAACTGGCGAAACCGAATAGTAAAACAAATAGGAATGAAACGAGAGAGAGAAATTTGTTCATATCGAATGGTTGTGTTAGAATGTTTCTTGTGATAATGGTTTTACATTAGAAATCCCAAGTGAGCATAAGTCGCACATCGCGTCCGAGATCGTGTGCGTAGTAGCGGAAACGATTGGTATATTCGCGATAAGTGAGGTTGAAGATGTTGTCTGCTGTGAGAAGGAGGTGGAGGTGATGACCATTGCGCAGCACAAAATTGGCACTTACCTCTGCACCCCACAGTTGATAAGCAGGCGGAGTGTGATCTATCAAGTCGGCTTTTGCATCAAATCGGTGCTGTTTTGCCACAAAACGGTGAAGCACTTTAGCGTGAATGTCGTGCAGATGTCCCCAATCTCCGATTTCCCAACTCAAACTCTGCGTGGTGCGGAAAGAAGGGATGTATGGTAGCATCCGGTTGGTCTTTGTTTCGTTAGCCCACACCATACTTCCACTCAGTGCATAGCGCAATTTAGGAAATAGGGTTGCTGAGAAGTCGGCATCGAATCCTCGGAAGAAGTCATTTGCACTGCGATATTGAAACACGGGATAGGCTCCAGCCACCATGGTAATTACCTCCTTTGTGGGTTCGTCATAGATATAATTGTCTATCCATTGGAGATAAGCATCAACCGAAGCGGAGAAGCGGGGAGTGGTGAATCGCAAAGAGGTCACCCATTTCGCACTCACTTCTGGACGCAACGTGGAGTCACCACGCGCGAAGAGTCCGCTCGATTGTTCCACACCATAACTGTAGAGTTCGTGAACGTGTGGTGCGCGCCATGCTGTGCCGAAGTTGGAGAGGACATCGAGTTGCGGCAACAAATGATAGTGTGCACCAGCAGAGTAGGTGAAGTTGGTGTAGTGCGACAAACCGCCGTGGTCTTCTCCAAAAATGTCTTTTCCGCGCGCATCAAGCGTTTGTCGATCTGCGCGCACCCCAAGTTCTGCACCCCAATCGCGTCCGGTGTATTTTTGAATACCAAAAACACCTAGGTTTTGTTGACTATAATTGGGGATAATCGGCACAACTCCCGTGCCAGGTTCGTTGTAGTTGTTGATCGTTCCGTAGAAAGCTCCCACTTCGCTCGACCAATGTTCAGCATAAGTGTGTTTCCATTGCACATCGGTTTGAGCGTTATTGAGACGCAAATCCAAAGTAGGCACCATCGAGCGATAATTTCTGCGTTGGTTATATTCGCGGCGATCATCGTGCTGAAAAGCCGATTGCAGCGATAAGCGACTTCCGTTGGAAAAAGTGTATTTTGCTTCCACTTTCGCCACGTGGTGTTGCACCTTTTGGTGAGGATAGTCGATTTGTCGCGTCCAAGGATAGAAATTCACCGGCTGACCTATCTTGATGCGCTCGCGAAGCAAACTTTCGTCTCCCATTTGTGCGCTATAAAGAACTCCAATCTCAGTGGAGAACAGACTGTAATATCCTTGTATTTCCCATTGAGGATTGCGCCAACCGAAGGTCGCCGAACCATTCATTTCGCGCACGCCAGTGTTGTTAAGCAAATAACTTCCGGTGCTGCGGTCGCCACCATTTACATAAGTTCCTTGAACGCGCCAAGCCGCATTTCCTCCCAAGAGAGGAAAACCTTGACTCAACTGCTGCGTGAAGGCGAACTTTCGTCCGTTTGTGCCGTAAAGTCCGCTCAATTTTCCCATCAACTTCCGCTGACCATAAGGCAGCAACTGTCCTTCCATCAGCACGACTCCACCAAGAGCTTCCGAACCATAGCGCACACCTTCTGCACCTTTCACCACGGTGATGCGTCCCGCTGTGTTGGCATCCAATTCGGGCGCATGATCCACACCCCATTGTTGTCCTTGTTGTCGCACCCCATTGTTGATAATCAGCAGACGATTGCCATACATGCCGTTCACCACGGGCTTTGCTATCGTAGCTCCCGTCTGAATCATACTCACTCCCGACACTTGCGAGAGCATTTCTGCGAAAGTTCCTCCCAAGTTTTTGGAAATCTCTGCTGCACCAAGGGTGCGAAACACTGCATTCTGCGTGTGCATCACACGTTGTCCATTCACCACAGCCTCATTGAGTTGATTGCTCATCAACCTCATTTGCACGCGCAACGGCTGATGGTGGCGCACTTCATCCACAGCTACTGCTAAAGGTGAATATCCCACAGCACGAAGCAGCAAACTGTCGCCTTTGAGTTGAGAAGACGCGATGTGCAATGTGCCGTCGCTTGCAGAGGGAGCGATGTCTTTGTGTCGCGCCACGCTAACTCCCATCACGGGGACACCATTTTCTGCATCAAAAACAATGATGCGGAAGAAATTAGAATTTTGAGCAAATGTAGGCAATGCGGCAGATAGTAGGCACAGCACAACCATCGACCACAAGGCGAAATTCGTTGAGAAAAATCGCTTCATAGAGAAATACTAGTCATCGTCTTACGCTCCGGATAGCAATAGTGAGAGTTATCCCAGATGCAAATGCCGAAGCTGCAGAAACACCTCGTAAGCAAAAGGGATGTTTCCGTAATGAGAATACAAAAAAGAAAAAATAAGGGAAGAAGATTTGCCTTTTTGAGCAAATCAAGGCAAAGACGAACGAGTATAGGCTTTCTTAAAGGAAAGTCTACACCACGTGAAAGGAATCTACGCCAAAGTTTTATGCCTGCGGAGGTCCGCGAAGTTGAGGAGTGGTCACGGCAACCGTGCGCACATCGTCAGCTTGTTGTTGATAAACAACAAGCACCGAAGGCGCATAAAAAGAAAAAGCCGTGAAAGAAGGAGGAGTAAAAGGAGAGATGAGATAATGACAAATGGCACAATCGTGTCCATTTTCCTTATCTCCCTGACCATCGTCAGAAGATTTTTTCTGATGTTGTGCTAAGTCTTTGCGGTGCTTCTCGTGCTGCTTGTCTTTGGCACGTGCATTCACCGCTTTCGCACGCGCATTTTCACCATTTTCTAGTGAAGTAGAGCGTTGCGAAGACTGTACCACAAAGTTGCATTCCACTTTGTCCAAACTGCGTCCATGCTGGTGAAATCCCTTCACCAACACTTGAGGCAAAAACGATAATAGCATAACCCATGCCATCATCACTGCCTTGTATTTGCGTTTGAACATACGAAGCATATCTGCGACAAAGATAAATCTTATTTCCGAATGTGGCAAGAAATGGAGCGAAAAGTGCAGAATTTTTGTGAGTTTTTAGACAGGATCCACATCGAAATAAATCGTTACACTGCGAAATTGAGGAAGATCGGTAATCCCCTTTTGATAAGTACGAAGCATTTGCCGCACCTCTGTTGCAGAGCGCGAAGCATCCACCTTCAGCAATATCTTGCGAATGTGAAGCAATTGCACATATCCCACGCGCGGACGGTTGGGGCCGAGGAAATCATTTTGAAATTGAGGTTGCAGCCACACCGCCAGTTGTTGCGCAGCCGCCGCCACCACACGTTCATCGCGGTGTTTCAGATAGATTGCAATCAGACGTACCTCGGGAGGAAAGCGAAACACCTTTCTGTAGCGCATCTCCTGTTCAAACATCCCTTCGTAGTCATTTGCTACAATCTGTTGCACCACCGGAAGATTCGCTTGTCGCGTCTGCAAAACCACACGACCTTGTTTTCCTCTTCGTCCGGCACGACCTGCCACTTGCGAAAGCATTTGAAAAGCACGTTCGTGCGCGCGAAAATCACATTGATTCAGCAACTGATCTGCGTTGATAATCCCCACCACACTCACACCTCCAAAGTCCAAACCCTTCGTCACCATCTGCGTACCCACTAAGAGGTTCGTTTCTCCGTGTTGAAAATCGCGGATAATCCGTTCATATGCCGAGCGTGAACGCGTAGTGTCTAAATCCATACGTCCCACTTTCGCTTTGGGAAAACAAGTTTCAATGGCCGCTTCAATCTTCTCCGTTCCTGCCCCAATGTCGCGCAAATCAGCTTGTTCGCATTGCGGACAATGGGTGGGAATATCATAGTAAGTGCCACAATAGTGACACACCATTTTCTTCATTTTCAAATGAAGCGTGAGCGGCACATCGCAGCGCGTGCAGTGTGGCGACCATCCACAACTGCGACATTGTAACACCGGACTAAAACCTCGACGATTGAGAAACAGAATCGCCTGTTGTCCTTGTTGGAGCGCCGCTTCGATTTCATCGCGCAATCTCGGAGAAAAAGGCGTCGGCATCAAGCGTTTGCGGCGCAATTCTGCCACATCTTCCACCACAATTTCGGGAAGTGCCACCTCACCAAAGCGTTGTGTCAATGCCACATAGCCATATTTCCCCTCTTGAGCGTGCGCATAAGTTTCCACAGAAGGCGTTGCCGTACCCAATAGCACCTTAGCCCCCATCTGGTACGCCATCATAATGGCGGTGTCGCGCGCATGATAGCGCGGAGCCGGATCTTGTTGTTTATAACTCGATTCGTGCTCTTCATCGATAATCACCAAACCCAGGTTTTGGAAAGGGAGAAACAACGATGAGCGCACACCAAGAATAAGCGGAAAAGGCGCATCCGACAATTGCTTTTGCCACAATTCCACGCGCTCATTGTCGGGAAATTTAGAGTGATATACCCCCAATTGTTCTCCAAAGACGCGTCCCAATCGGTCGGTGATTTGGGTAGTAAGCGCAATTTCGGGGAGGAGAAATAACACCTGCTGTCCGCGTGCAACTGTTTCTTTAATCAACATGTCGCTTATAAACATCTCCGAGCC
>CAJPLH010000144.1 GCA_905371275.1 Prevotellaceae bacterium | reverse complement strand
CACGACAGTTTGGTGCACCACATAGACTCTCTCGATAGCAAGATTCGCAAAACACTACGTCCTCTCACCCACCGCACCTTTATGATCTATCACCCCGCGTTAGGGTATTATGCGCGTGACTATGGTTTGCAACAAGTTTCCGTGGAGCAAGATGGTCGTGAACCCTCGGCCGAACGAATGCAGCAACTCATTCTTCAGGCACAACGCGAGAAAGTGAAAGTGGTGTTTATTCAAGAAGAACAAGCCGGTCGCGCAGCAAAGCGCATAGCTGAAAGCGCAAAGACAAAAATCATAAGCATCGCACCGCTTTCTGCCGAATGGGACAAACAAATGCTCCACATCGCACAAACCCTCGCACAGACCTCTCACTAATGTCCACTCTCATCACGCTGAGCGACGTCAGTTTCTCCTATGACCATCGTCGCACCATCCTCTCCGACATCTCGCTCTCCATTGCAGAGCGAGATTTCATCGTGCTACGTGGAAAAAACGGAGGAGGAAAAACCTCATTGCTCAAAATCATTGCTGGGCTACTCAGTCCCACGAGTGGCAGCATCGAGCGAGCCAACGCACTCACCACGGGTTATTTGCCTCAACATCGCAGCATCGACCGCCAATTTCCCATCACTGTCTTCCAAACCGTGCGCAGCGGTCTGCAGTGCACCCTTCCTTGGTGGAAACCCTTCGGACAGTCCGAGCGCGCCACCACGATGAACATCCTTGAGTCGCTCAATTTGTTGGAACTCGCCCAACGTCCCATTTCTTCCCTCAGTGGAGGACAATGGCAGCGCACACTTTTAGCACGTGCTTTAGTGAGTTCCCCTCAACTACTCCTTTTGGACGAGCCCGACACCCATCTCGACACTGTTACGCGCCAAGAACTCTACGCCACACTCTTGGCAGAGCATCAGCAACGCGCCATTGTTGTGGTCAGTCACGATGAACATTTTCCCTTGCCCGAAGGAGCAAAAATCATCGAAATAGGCTAATTTCAAGCCTTTAGCCCCACATTGTCGTCCCATAAGCTCACATTATCCAGAAAGAATTACTATTTTTGCACCATCTACACGTATTTCACCAGTGTGGAAACAACTTAATTAGCATCATCAACACATAATCATCAGATGAAAAAAACTCTATTTTTGGCTGCAGTGCTCGCTTTCGCAGTGCAAAGCCAAGCACAAACGACTACTACCACTCAAGCTTACCTCGCACCACAGCCCACCACCGTCCCTTCTAAGGCTTTGGGTGTGAATCTCCTCTTTGGTAGTCTCAACAACAACTTGGGTGTTGGTGTGAAATACCAACAATACGTTGACAACCACGTGCGTCTTGAAGGTTCTTTGGGATATTATTTCCCTCACAATCATATGAACGCTTGGGATCTCAACCTCAACGCGCACTATGTGTTCCGTCTTAATCCCAAATGGGCTATCTACCCACTTGCTGGTTTCTCCTTTGTGATTGCTGGTTATGGTGAGGAAACAAAGTCTGGAAATACGATATACGCATACAACCACCTCTCTTTGGGTGCCAACTTCGGTGGAGGTGTGCAATACTTCCTCACTGACAACATCTTTGTCAATGGTGAAGTTCGCCAACAAGTGCTTTCTGGCAATTTCTCACAAGCCAACATCTCTGTGGGTCTTGGTGCTAAATTCTAAGATTGCATCATAACGGTCTAATGACCGATTTGGGTTAAACCCTTTTTCCTAAGAAGAAAATACCGCTTCGCGCACCCTCTTTTCTCGCTCATCATTGCGCGAAAGGAGGGTGCGCCTCTTTTTCTTCCTTCCTCCTGCTCTGTCGCGGTACTTACCCTTTCACCTTCTAATACATTCTACCTTCTCTACTGGCTACTTTGAACTACTATGAAAAGCCTGCTTCTTTGTTTGGGACTTTGCTGCCTGCAATTGCTCTCCGCGCAAACCATCGTGCGAGGGAAACCCCTTCTCTCGTGGGATGACTTTGTAGCAGAATATCTAGAGAGTAGGGGAGTAGACGAAGACAATCCTTCGCCCATCGATCGGGGCGGAACCACGCTCGACTATCTTGAAGAGCAACACAGAAACCCCTTGAACCTCAATCTCGCCACGCGCCAAGACCTTCTCGACCTCTCCTTTCTCTCTGCCCCACAAGTCGATTCCATTTTGGCCTATCGCAGTCACCTCCGCGCCTTCTCTTCTCCTTCCGACTTGATGATGGTGCACGGACTCGAAGCTCAACAACTGCGCTGGCTCTCTCTCTTTGTCGAAATCGGCGACACCCTCCGACCACAGTTCACATGGCGCGAACAACTGCGACAAGCACGCCATAGTGTGGAGTGGCGCGCACAACTTCCCCTACCACTTTCGCCCCATTTTTCTCGCCAATCATCCACCGCTACCGCACTCAAACACCGCTTTCTTGGTCTGCCGTGGAGCAACGTCCTGCGCTATCGGGTGCAGTCGCAGCAACGCTGGCGCGTGGGGCTCACTTCCGACCAAGATGTGGGAGAACCCTTTGCGGCCTATCGCAATCTGCCTTTCGACCACACCTCCCTCTTTGTGGAAAAACACCTCGCCCATCAGCAAGGGCAAATCATAGTCGGCGACTATCACGCGCAGTTTGCACAAGGCTTGCTCGTCGGCCATCGATTTGCCACCTTCATTCAACCCTATTTCTTCGACCTTCCCCGACGACTCACGCGCATCAGCCCCAACACCTCCACCGATGAGGCGCATTTCCTCCGCGGCATTGCCTGGCAACAGCAAAAAGGTGCGTTCCAATGGACTGCTTTCGTGAGTTATCGCAGACTAGATGCCAGTATTGAAAACGGAATGGTCAAAACGCTCTATGAAAACGGACTCCATCGCAATGCCTTTGAGCGCAGCTATATTTCCACTCTTAGCAACCTCCAATATGGGGCTCATCTTTCGTGGCAACCCACTGCCACACAATGGGGCATCGGCTTCGTTGGGTCGCATTTCTCACAGCCTTTTCCTTCTGTCCGCTCCTCTCGCTCCATCCCCTCCCCAATGGTGGGGAACACCGCCCTAGGATTGAGTC
Source organism: Prevotellaceae bacterium (assembly GCA_905371275.1). Lineage (GTDB taxonomy): Bacteria > Bacteroidota > Bacteroidia > Bacteroidales > Bacteroidaceae > Alloprevotella. The sequence continues at coordinate 2,252 of CAJPLH010000144.1, read as the reverse complement.
TAGACTTTGCACACTATGCCCGTGCTTGGAGCATACAGAGCGAATTTACCCTCAACCAGAGAGGAAGCACAGCCTTTGCCACATTCCTGCGCTGCCAACTCAGTTCTACCGATATTTTGCTGCTGCAATTGCGCCATTTCAGTGCCCACAATGCAGCACCTGCTGCGCGCACCTTTCAACAAGGCGCACACGTGCAAAATGAATGGGGCGGACTTCTCGGCTATGAAACAGCTTTTGGACGAAAATTCCATTGGCAAAGTTTCCTGCAATTCGACCACCATCCCCTTCCCACTTGGCGTGCTGCCGCTCCCTCTTCAGGCTTTGTCTGGCAAACACTCTTCACCTACGCTCCACATCGTGCGCAACAGTGGTCGTTGCGCTATCGTTTGACCTCTCGCCAACAAACTATTCCGCGATACGCTCCGTTGTTGCAGTGGGTCACGCGGCAGTCCTTCCGCTTACTCTATCAGCGCAACTTTGGCGACTTTTCCCTGCAAACTGCTGCCGATGCCACCGCCAGTCGCCAACAATTGCACAGCGCGCAACACTATGGAATGATGCTTTCTTTGCGTCTGCGCTATGCTCCGCAAACAGCGTGGCACGCTTCAGGTTTTGTCAGCCTGTTTTCTAGCGACAGTTTCTCCTCGCGTCTTTATGCCTACCAACCTCAATTGCCAGGTGCTGGAGCCTTCCCCAGTTTTTACGGCACCGGTTGTTCGGGGGTCGCCGTAGTGTCGTGGACTCCCTCTCGCGCTTGGTCAATCTCCACCCGATTGGCCCTCACTCATCATTGGCGCATTGCCACTTCTGCGCACTCTTCGCCCGAAACCTCTCCGCTTTCTTCCTCCACGGAGCCATCATCCTCTTCTGCTTTTTCTCTCCATTGTGGCCTATGGTTGCGATATCGTTTTTAACTCAAATCGGTCATTAGACCGTTATGGTACAATGACAGATTTGGGTTTAACAATCTGTTTTTGCTCATAAAACGACGGCTTATTTCGATGAAAACACCGTGATGTTCTAGTAAAAACAACGGCTTGTTTTGGAGAAAACGACGGCTTGTTTTTGTGAAAACGACGTGTCGTTTTGTGGAAAGTGACGTGTTGTTTTCCAAGGATGTTCGGATGCGGAAAAAACTATCGATGAACTACCCATCCCAAACAGAGTTTCTCGAAGTGTGAAAAGACCTATAAACAACCCCTCTCGCGCGCACGCGTACGCGCGCATCACAGGAGTTTTTGCTTTTTTGCTGTCACAAGTGTCACAGCATTTATTGAAATTCGTTGTATTTCAGGTTGTTATGGGTTGTTTTAAGCGTGTTTTAACAAATGCGCTCGCTAGTCCACCTCAACTCTATTGAAAACACCTCGAAAAATCTACACTTCTTGTCTACTATTTCTTCTATTTCGAGGTCTTATTTTCCCCCTTCTGTGACACTTGTGACAGCAAAAAAACAACATCGCTGTTAGAAGGCGCGCGCGTACACGCGTACGAGATGAAGAAAATAGATATAGCCTTGATTTGTTATCTGTACTATGCAAAATGAGGGTGAAGAAAAATGTCTTGTCACTTTTTCCTTGATTTTTCACTCTTTGAGGACTTTTCGACCCCTATATGTATAGGGACGCATTCACGTTGCGCATTCCCAATTTCCTATTCTACTTTCACGGCTACGGCCAATCCAATATATCTATTTTCTATGTTCCATACAAGTTCCTTCATAGGCTGTGCATTCCAAATCGAAGGGCAACAAACGCTGCATTCGAAGGGTGGGGGAGAAACTACCGGTTACTGCTGATTGAACCCCAATCAGTGATTTGATGCCAACAAGAAAATGAAAGACGACAGGAAGTTATTTCTAATGATTTTCATTATCTCTCAGACCGAAATCAGCGGTTTTACACCAATTTATCAGACATTCTGATAAATATAGCTTGCAGAACCGCTTTTCCTTGTTACTAAATCTAAGTATTTTCCTACACGTTTCAAAAGATAATGTGCAATTCTTCGCTTTGCGAACGAGTGAAATCAGTAATTTCGCAGTCGCTTATTTCTCCCCCCTATTCATCAGATTTAAAGCGTAGGGATGTGCCAATATAAAGCAACGCAGAACTAACTATGGGAGAAGGCACCCCACAGAACTTCGCTTTTCGCGCTGAACAACTCTATAACTTCCTCATTTTATGACTCCCTCTATCATTCCTGTTGCAATGATTGCCGCAGCTATGACCATTCCTGCCGCTTCGTTTGCC
>CAJPLH010000143.1 GCA_905371275.1 Prevotellaceae bacterium | reverse complement strand
TGTTTCATTGGCGTAATCACCAGCAAAAGAGATTTTGCAGTGTGGTTACGCCAATAATAGTTGCGTTAATTGCAGTTACGCCAACTTCTCTCCGCATTGTGAACAGAAGCGGTCGTTCTTTCGCACTTTTTGTCCGCAGCGAGGGCAATATCCATGTTGCACTGGTTTGGAAGTTTCGTTGACAAATGTAGCTGTCACAATGCCGGTGGGGATGGCGATGATGGTATAACCCAACAGCATCACCATCGACGAGAGGAATTTCCCAGTAGGGGTCACAGGCGTCACGTCGCCAAAGCCCACAGTGGTCATCGTCACGATGGCATAATAAACAGAAGTTCCCAAATCGGTGAACTGTGTGTGGGGCGCATTTCCCTCCACGATGTACATCAGTGTGCCGATGCAGGTGACCAAGATGAGGACAAAGAGGAAATAGACCAGAATCTTGTTGAAACTCCTGCGCAGTGATTCCAAAAGGAGATAACCTTCATTGAGAAAACTGAACAAGCGGAACACGCGAAACACGCGAATGAACCGGATGGAGCGAAGCAAAAGCATATAGCGCGCTCCTGGGAAGATGAACGCCAAATAAGGTGGAGCGGTAGAGATGAGATCGATGATGCCGAAGAAACTGAGCGCATATTCTCTCCGCGAAGGCGAGCAATAGAGTCGTGCCACGTAGTCGAAGGTGAAGATTACGGCAAAGAAGTATTCCAACACTTCGAGTGCCACTTGAAAGGGATGTGCGAGTGAGGGCATACTCTCCACAAAAGCCGTGATGATGCTTGCCAATATGCCAATGATGAGCAAGACATCATAAGTTTTTCCTGCCGGAGTGTCTGCCAAAAATATGATGTGATATAGTCTTTCTTTATCTAACCAAGTGGGTAGTTTCATGATGTGTCGGTAAAGTTTTATGCAATGTCACTATTTCTAGCGCAAAGTTACAAATTCGTGCGCAGAAAATGGGGCTTGTTTCTTCAAAAACAAGGGACAATCCTGAGAAAATACCGGACAATTTTTCTCCATATTCAGAGAGGAAGAAAGAAAAAATGAAAGAATGGAGGGTTGAAAAGGAATAAAAAAAGAAAAATCTTATTCGATATTTCGCTAATCACAAGGAAATCATTACCTTTGCAGCATACAATTTGTAATCATTACAGCCCTGCTTGTTGGAAAACGAGCATTCTGGCTTGACTAGCCAGCCTAGATGTGGCATAGACTAACGATATATTTCTCCGAAAATGGAGACTTTCTACCTATGAATATTTTTCTGTTCTGTGGAAAGTCGAGCCATTTTCCTAGCCATATACCAGCCTTTTACCCATCTCCCAAGGACATAAACAACATAACAATATAAAACCATAGGCTCTATGGCAAAGAAATTCATTACTTGTGATGGTAACCAAGCGGCTGCACACATCGCTTATATGTTTAGCGAAGTGGCGGCTATCTACCCCATCACCCCCTCGTCTACAATGGCTGAGTATGTCGACGATTGGTCGGCACAAGGTCGCAAAAACATGTTTGGTGAAACTGTGCTCGTGCAAGAAATGCAGAGTGAAGGCGGTGCCGCTGGTGCTGTGCACGGATCTTTGCAAGCTGGTGCATTGACTTCTACGTTCACCGCATCGCAGGGTTTGCTGTTGATGATCCCCAATATGTATAAAATTGCGGGTGAATTCCTTCCCTGTGTGTTCCACGTGTCTGCACGTACCATTGCTTCTCACGCTCTTTCCATCTTCGGTGACCACCAAGACGTGATGTCTGCTCGTCAAACTGGTTTCGCCATGTTGGCCGAAGGTTCTGTGCAAGAAGTGATGGACTTGGCCGGTGTGGCTCACTTGGCTTCTATCAAAACTCGCGTGCCTTTTATGAACTTCTTCGATGGTTTCCGCACTTCGCATGAAATCCAGAAGATTGAAATGCTCGAAACTGAAGACTTGAAGCCCCTCGTTGACCAACAAGCTCTCTCTGATTTCCGCAACCGCGCCCTCACGCCTGAGCGTCCTGTGGCTCGCGGTATGGCTGAAAACCCTGAAACTTTCTTTGCTCACCGCGAAAGTTGTAACCCCTTCTACGAGGCTGTGCCTGAAGTTGTAGAAGAATACATGAACGAAATCTCTCGCATCACAGGTCGCAAGTATGGTCTCTTCAACTATTATGGTGACCCCGAAGCCGATCGCGTGATTATCCTCATGGGTTCTGCCACTGAAGCTGCGCGCGAAGCCATCGACTATCTCCGCGAAGAGAAGGGTGAAAAGGTGGGTCTCGTGAGCGTACACCTCTATCGTCCTTTCTCTGTGAAGCACCTCCTTGCTGCTGTGCCCAAGACGGCAAACCGCATCGCTGTGCTTGACCGCACGAAAGAACCTGGCGCTAACGGCGAACCTCTCTACCTCGACGTGAAGGAAGCCTATTATGGTTTAGAAAATGCTCCTCTCATCGTGGGCGGACGCTATGGTTTGGGTTCAAACGACACCACGCCTGCACAAATTATGGCGGTGTATGAAAACCTCCAATTGCCCGAACCTAAGAACCACTTCACCGTGGGCATCGTGGATGACGTGACCTTCACGTCACTTCCTCCCAAAGAAGAAATCAGCCTTGGCGGTGAAGGCATGTTCCAAGCTAAGTTCTATGGTCTCGGTGCTGACGGTACTGTTGGTGCTAACAAGAACTCTGTGAAAATCATCGGTGAAACAACCGATAAGTACTGCCAAGCCTACTTCTCTTACGACTCTAAGAAGTCTGGTGGTTTCACTTGCTCTCACCTTCGCTTCGGTGATCACCCCATCCGTTCTACCTATTTGGTGAACACCCCAAACTTTGTGGCTTGCCACGTGCAGAGCTATATGCATATGTATGACGTGTTGCGCGGTATTCAGCCCAACGGCACATTCCTCCTCAACACCCTTTGGGAAGGTGAAGACCTCGTGCGCAATATGCCCAACAAGATTAAGCGCATCCTTGCTCAACGCAACATCACGGTCTACACCATCAACGCAACAAAGATTGCGCGTGAAATTGGTCTTGGCAATCGCACCAACACCATCCTTCAAAGTGCCTTCTTCCGCATCACTAACGTGATTCCTGTGGACAAGGCAGTCAAGGAGATGAAATACTTCATCGAAAAGACTTACGGCAAGAAGGGTCAAGACATCGTAGACAAGAACTACGCTGCAGTAGACCGCGGTGGCGAATATCAAGAATTTCCCGTAGATCCCGCTTGGGCTTCTCTCGCTGACGACGCTAAGGTGGACGATGGCGCTCCTGCATTCATCACTGACATTGCTCGCGTCATCAACGCACAAATGGGTAACGACCTTCCCGTGAGTGCCTTCAAGGGCTTGGAAGATGGTACTTGGCACCAAGGTACTGCCGCTTACGAAAAGCGCGGTGTCGCTGCCTATGTTCCTGCTTGGGATTTGGAAAACTGTATCCAATGTAACAAGTGTGCTTATGTTTGTCCTCACGCTTGTATTCGTCCCTTCGTGATGGACGAAGCTGAGAAGGCTGCATCTCCGAACTTGAGCGCTATCGAAATGAAAGCTCCTGCCCAAATGAAGGGTATGAACTTCCGCATCCAGATTTCTGTACTCGACTGCACGGGTTGCTCAAACTGCGTAGACGTTTGTCCTGGTCGTCCTAAGACGGGTAAGGCACTCTCTATGTCTCCTCTCCAAGACCAACTTGGCGAAGCTGACAACTGGAAGTACCTCACTGAAAAAGTCACCAACAAGGCGCACCTCATTGACGCAGCTTCTAACCCCAAGAACACACAGTTCGTACAACCTCTCTTCGAATTCTCTGGAGCTTGCGCAGGTTGCGGTGAAACTCCTTACGTGAAACTCGTTTCTCAGCTCTTCGGTGACCGCGAAATGGTGGCCAACGCTACGGGTTGCTCATCCATCTATTCTGCATCTATCCCTTCAACACCATACACAACTAACGATGAAGGTCACGGTCCTGCTTGGGCTAACTCACTCTTCGAAGACTTCTGCGAATTTGGTCTCGGTATGACCCTTGCCAACAAGAAGATGCGCGCTCGCATTGAACTTATCTTCAAAGATGCCATCGCCAATGGTGAGCACGTGAGCGAAGAGTTCAAGGCTGCCGCTGCTGAATGGCTCGAAGTGAAAGACGATGCCGCTGGTTCTAAGGCTGCTGCTGCAAAACTCAAACCTATGATTGCCGCTGGTAAGGCTGCTGGTTGCCCTGTTTGCAAGCAACTCGACGAACTCGCTCACTATCTCACCAAGCGTTCACAATGGATCATCGGTGGTGACGGTGCTGCTTACGACATCGGTTATGGCGGTCTCGACCACGTCATTGCATCTGGCGAAGACGTAAACGTTTTGGTGCTCGATACTGAAGTTTACTCTAACACCGGTGGTCAGTCTTCTAAGTCTACCCCAACTGGTGCTGTGGCCAAGTTTGCTGCTTCTGGTAAGCGCATTCGCAAGAAAGACCTCGGTTTGATTGCCACCACTTATGGCTACGTTTACGTGGCACAAGTGGCAATGGGTGCCGACCACAACCAAACACTCAAGGCTATCCGCGAAGCTGAGGCTTATCCTGGTCCATCTCTCATCATCGCTTACTCACCCTGTATTGCACACGGTTTGAAGGCTGGTATGGGTAAGAGCCAACACGAAGAAGAACTCGCTGTGAAGTGTGGTTACTGGCAGCTCTGGCGCTACAACCCTGCGCTCGAAGACCAAGGTAAGAATCCATTCTCACTCGACTCTAAGGCTCCCAACTGGGCAGACTTCCAAGACTTCCTCACCGGTGAGGTGCGTTTCCAAGCGCTCAAGAAGCAATTCCCCGAACAAGCTCAAGAACTCTTCCAGGCTTGCGAAGAAAATGCTCGTCGTCGCTACCAAAGCTACGTGCGCATGACGCAACAAGACTGGAGTCTCCCCGAGGCTGAAACGGCAGAAGCATAAGCTTCGTTGTACTAAACATTGCGCGACATCCTAGTGCAGGGTGTCGCGCTTTTTGTTTTATCAATAAAAACAACGCGACATCCCGATGTGGAATGTCGCGTTTTCGTTGGAAGAAGCTTTGAAATCTCGCGGTGTCTGCGCTGAATTGCGCAACAGAGGGCTTATGCAAGCCATAGTCTTAGAGAAAAGGCTAAGACTTGTAGCTCTTCTTCGCAGAACTGATGAAGTCTTTCAAGAAAGTAGACTCCTTCAACACCTTGTTCACCGCCTGCTGCAAATCATTTGCACTAAAGTTTTTGCCCTTGTTTTGCAACATGTAGATAGTGTCCAAAATTTGTGTGTAAGCTCCAAAGTTCTTATTTTTGTGGTGGAA
>CAJPLH010000142.1 GCA_905371275.1 Prevotellaceae bacterium | reverse complement strand
AGCTGCAAGTTTGAAGACAAAACTCGATGCCTTGAACTTGGAACGACAGTCTTTGGAGGTGCACCGCTCGATGTTTGACAATTATCAGACCATTACGGAGAAACTCCGACAATATGATGAAGAGAAGCAAAACTTCAACAAGTGGGAAAAGAGTTTTCAGAAGGAGCAGAGTCAGAAAAAGCATTTGCAGGAGCAGTTGAATGAAGTGCAGGCCGGAATCATTGACCAAGAAGGCAAATTGTCCATTTTGCAGTCTAACCATTTGGGGCATCAGCAATCGATAGCGCATCTTTCGGAAACGAAACTCAATGAATCGTATTTGTGCGGTTTGCAGCGCAAGAGTTTGCTGGAAGAAGCGCGCACGGAGTGGCAGAAAATAACGGTTCGCTACGAGAAAATGTCGGAACTTCGTGCGGCACAACAGCGACGTTTGCGCCAGATTGAGCAAAAAGAAACCGACAAACAAAATGCTGAAAAGGAGGAACAAACGCTTTTCAATCGTTTTGACCAACTGAAGGATGCTTATCTGTTGTCGCAAGTGGAGAATGTGAAAAACCTCCGTAGCTTGCTCCAAGAGGGGATGCCTTGTCCGGTGTGTGGCAGTGCCCATCACCCCTATCACACGGAGGTGGAACAGGTGTCGGGCGAACGCCAATTGCAATTGAAAAAGGACTATGAAGAAGCCGACCATAAGCTCAAACAACAAAGAGCTTTGCTCCAAACGATTGGCGATGAGTTGAACCGATATAAGTCGAAACAAGAGAGCGACGCGCAGTTGCTTTCTAGCATAGAGAACGAACAAAAAACGGCGGAAGTCAATTGGCAGAAATTTGCTGACCTTGACAACGCATTTGTGGAATGTTCGCCCGAAGTGAACAGCGGTGCGCGCCAAACCACCATAGAGATGCTCTTCGATGCGGTGTCTCGTCAACTCAAGGATACGAAGAAGGATTTAGATGCTTTTCATTTCCACAATGATGCGCTCAAAGATCTCAACGAGAAGTTGGGCATCCTGCAAACGGCGTGTGACAAGTTGAAGAAGAAGGAGCAAGAACTGAAGGCTTCCCTTGAAATTTGCAGTAATAGTAGCAAAACATACAAGGATTTGATGAAGAATAGTGAGGCGAATCTCGAAAGTTTTTATAAATCTCTCGACGATTTGATCACTATGGCCGGATGGCGCGATGAAGACAAGATTGATGAGTTTACGAAGCGATTGGGCGGACATTATAAGCATTGGCTAGACATCAACCAGAGTATTGCTAATGGTGAACAACAACAAGCGGTGTTGAATACGAACATCTCGAATGTGCTGAATAATCTGAAGTTACAAGAGAGTGACACCAATGAGTGTCGCAGCAAATGTGCGCAACTGAAAGAACTTCTCACCCAAAGAAGGGATGAGATGCAGCGTCTGTTTGGTGACGACACGCCACAAGGATTGACCGATAAATTGCAAAGCAAAATCGATGAATGCACCCAACTGCAGGAGCAGTGTCAAAGCATTGTGGACAATCTGGACAAAACTTTGCAACAAACTCAGGGCGAATATAGCAGTTTGCAGCATAATCTCTCGCAAATGGAAGAGAATTTGCGCGCACGTCGCACCGAACTCGATGTGGCCATCACGCAGTTTAACAGAGAGAACGAACCCTTGCAACAACAAGAATTGGAGCGCATCTTTGAGGATGCTCGCGACTGGCAGGCTCTCCGCACGGAAATATCAGCGTGCAAGGATCGCAAACTCTTGGCCAATCAGGCTATGAATGATGCTGAACAAGCCTACAACGCTTGGCAGGCACAAGCCGATAGACCTTCGGCAGCCGAAGGGGAACAACCCGATGCTTTGAATGAATTGTTGCCTGTGCTCGAACAGGAATTGGAACAAAGAAGAAGAGATAAATCGGAGGTTGAAAAGAAATTGCATCGCCACAATGAGTGCATAAAAGATGCTGAGAGTCAATGCAAAAAACTGGATTTGGCGAAAGAAAATGCTACGGAATGGAAGCGTCTGGACGATCTCTTTGGGTCTAAAACAGGAAAGAAATTTCGCGACATTGCACAAAGCTACACTTTCTCGCTCTTGGTGGAACACGCCAATTTCCATTTGAGTCGACTCACTCCGCGCTACGAACTGAGTATTTTTTCCGGTTCACTGATGCTTGAAGTGGTGGATCACGATATGCTCGACGAACGCAGATTGGTGAATTCTCTCTCCGGAGGGGAAACTTTTGTGGTTTCCTTGGCACTCGCTTTGGGGTTGGCTTCGCTTTCCAATACCACACTCAACATCGGCAGCTTGTTCATTGACGAAGGGTTTGGCCATCTCGACGAGAAATCGCTGGCGATGGTGCTGGATGCGCTTTCTGCGCTGGAAGACAACCTCGGCCGAAAAGTGGGCGTGGTGAGCCACACGGAACAAATACGCGAACAGGTGTTTCCCCAAATCAAAATTGTGAAGAAAGGCACAGGCGGTAGTTCTACGATTGAAGTGGAATGAACCTAACGACCGATTCGAGATAAATGATATAGCCAAGCACAATGAAAAAGATATTATTCTTACACGGCTTTGCTTCAAGCGGCCACTCTGGCACGGTGATGACGCTGCGCCAATTGCTTTATGCCGATGGGGTGTCGGTCATTGCACCCGATCTCCCCGTGATGCCACTAGAGGCTATGGCACTCATTACAAAAATAGTGAAGGACGAACAGCCCGATGTGGTGGTGACGTCGTCGATGGGCGGACTGTTTGGTGAACAACTGCGCGGCATTCCGCGTGTGCTCATCAATCCTGCGTGGTCGATGTCGCGACTCTTGACCTTTGGCGGAATGGGACGCCGTGAGTTTTACAACAAACGCGCTGATGGGGCTAAGGATTTCAAAGTGGACAAAGCGATGGTGGCGGACTTCAAAACGATTGAGAAAGCCACGGGAAAGGGCATCACTGCCCAGGACAAAGCGATGGTGTGGGGACTTTTTGGCGATAAAGATAAACGAGTGAACCACCAAAAAGATTTTGTAAAACTCTATGGCAAGGAGCATTTTGTGGTGTTCGATGGTGAACACTCTCTCAACGACAAAGTGCTGAGCCGTGTGGTGCTCCCCATTGTGCGACAACTTTTGGGATTAACCGATTAGGTTCTGACCGATTTGGGTTTAACTGATTTGGCATAAAGACTTGCATCTTATGTTTATTACCAATCTATCCTGCACTTTGCGCGTGCTGATGGTGGCTGTTGTCTTTGTCTGTGTTTTGCCCTCGCAAGCAAAGATAGAACACCTCCTTCCTCGTCCGCAGCACATCACACAACAGACTGGGACTTTCCTTTTGCAGCGTGCACTTCGTTTGGAAGATGTGACGCAAACTCCGTTGCTTCGCAAGTTTCTCTTAGAACACGGAGCAACAATTTCTGAGCAGGCTGAGGTTAAAGTGGAAGTTGTGGTAGACAAATCCCTCAATACCTTTGACTATCCTCTGGCTGGATTTGGCAATGAAGGCTATTGTTTGAAGATTTCTCCTGACGCTATCACCATCACAGTGGCAGAACCCATCGGAGTGGTGCGCGCGGCACAAACACTGCACCAACTGGCATTGGGCACAGAGGACAATGGACAAATTGAAGCCTTGACACTGACGGATTTTCCTGCCTTCAAAGTGCGTGGAGTGATGCACGATGTGGGACGATCTTTCATAGATATCGAGGAATTGAAGCGACAAATAGACTTGTTGGCTCAATTTAAGGTCAATGTCTTCCATTGGCATTTGACAGAAAATCAGGCGTGGCGTTTTGAAGTCAAAGCGTTTCCGCAACTCACCTCTGCCACTTCTATGACGCGGTTTCCTGGAAAGTTTTATACTCAGGCTGAATGTCACGCATTGGAGGAATATGCTTTTGAACGTGGTGTGACGATTATCCCCGAAATCGATATGCCGGGTCACAGTCAAGCCTTTGTGCGCGCTATGGGACACGATATGCAGACCAAACAAGGGGTGCAGGAATTGCAAACTATCTTGGAGGAGGTGGCGAAAGTTTTTGTGCGTGCGCCATACATTCATTTTGGGGCAGATGAACATACCATCACTTATCCGAACTTCCTTAATACGATTATCGACAAAATTCATAGTCTAGGCAAAAAAGCCGTTGTGTGGAATCCCATCAACGGAGTGGATATTCACCACTATAATGTGGATATGACGCAGATGTGGAGCACGCGCGGAAAATTAGTGCAAGGTATTCCCAACATCGACTGTCGCTACAACTACACCAACCACTTTGATGTCTTTGCCGACCTAGTGGGTATCTATAAAAGTAGCATCTATTATAGTGCGCGTGGAAATGCCGAAATAGCCGGTACGATTTCTTGTCCGTGGAATGACCGCAAACTCGCCACGCAAGACGACATTGTGGTGCAAAACAACTTCTATGCTAATGCTCTTGCCTCTGCGGAGCGCGGATGGATAGGAGGGGGCAAAGCATACATTGAAAAGGGTGGAGTGATGCTCCCTTCATCTGGTGAAGAATACGAAGAATTTGCTGATTGGGAACGAAGATTTCTTTATCACAAAGCCACAACTTTGGCGCAAGTGTCCATTCCCTATGTGCGTCAAACTAATGTGCAGTGGGCCATCACCGAGGCTTTCCCCAATGATGGCAATCCGTCGATGAGTTTTCCCCCCGAAACGGAAGGTTTGAAGAATACTTACAACTACCGAGGTCAGACGTTCACCACTGGATATGCCACTGGAGCGGGCATCTATCTAAGACACACGTGGGGAGAAGGCACAATCCCGGCCTATTATGCTCAGCCAAAGGAAAATACTACGGCTTATGCTTGGACTTATGTCTATTCACCCAAAGCACAAAACGTTGGTGCGTGCATTGAAATCTACAATTATAGCCGCTCGGAGAAATATTTAGCTCCCAACAAGGGACAGTGGGACAGGATGGGGGCAAAAATTTGGCTCAATGATGTGGAAATTCTGGCTCCTTCTTGGCGGAATGCTGGGAAGACTTCAATGACTAACGAGGATTTGTTGGAGGATGAGAATTTTACAGCTCGTCCTGTTACGCAAATTTCTCTCAAAAAGGGATGGAACATGGTGTTACTGAAATTGCCCTTCAATCCTAACGGCACGCGTCTCAAAAAATGGATGTTTACCTTCGTGCTCACCGACAAAAGCGGACGTAACGCACTAGACAATGTGGTTTATTCGCCCGACAAAATCAAAGACTGACTACCGCTTAGCTGCACCCAATGCACCAGCACACAAAAAACGCTGGACAATTCCACAAGGAGTTGTCCAGCGTTGTCTTTCTAGGG
>CAJPLH010000141.1 GCA_905371275.1 Prevotellaceae bacterium | reverse complement strand
GTGCTGTCGTTGTAAGAAGGGTTACCTCCGATAGTTGAGGGATTTTCCATAATGGGCATCCCTGGTTGTTGGGGTTGAAATTGAGAATCTTCCATAATAATGGCTTATGAGTTAGATGGTAACAGAAAAATGACCAATTGGGGTTTATGGCACACTTTTGTGGTTTGCGTGCAAAGATACAACTTTTTTCTATATCTCCTTGGTTTCTTACCTAGTAATGAGTAATTTTGCAGTCAATTATCTCAAAAAAGAGAGTTTTTCCTTCGCAATTGTCAGAAAACTGTGGTTAGCGATGGGAACAAGAATCGGACATATAGACATTAAACACAAAATATATCATACATGAAAGGAATTAAATTTGCGGCTGTTGCCGTATGTGCCTCTATGATGCTGACTTCTTGCGGTGACTGGAGCAGTAAGGCCAAAGGTGGTCTTTTAGGTGGTGGTGCTGGTGCTGCACTTGGTGCTTTGGCAGGCTACCTCATCAGCAAAGATGGTAAAGGAACTGCTATTGGTGCAGCTATTGGTACTGCCGTTGGTGGTGGTGCTGGTGTGATCATTGGCAACCGTATGGACAAAGCTAAGGCGGCGGCTGAGAAAGTGGCTAACGCTAAGGCTGAAGTGCTTGAAGGTCAGAATGGTGTGAAGTATGTGAAGGTCACTTTCGATAGCGGTATTCTTTTCGCTACGGGTAATGCTCAACTTTCTTCTTCTGCTCAAGCTTCTCTCACCAAGTTTGCCAATGAGGTGCTCGTGCCCAATGCTGACATGGACGTGTCTATCATGGGATACACCGACAACGCTGGTTGGAGAAATAGCACTGCTGAAGAATCTAAAGCTAAGAACCAACAACTTTCATTGCAACGCGCTGAGAGTGTGAGCAGCTTCCTCCAAAGCAAGGGTGCGAAGTACACGCAAATCCGCGAGGTGAAGGGTTATGGCGAAGAATTCCCTGTGGCAGACAACAACACTGCTGCTGGTAAGCGCGACAATCGCCGCGTAGAAGTTTACCTCTATGCTTCACAACAAATGATTCAAAACGCCGAAGCGCAAGCTAAATAAGAAGCCGCTTGTTCGCAGAGCAAATTTGTCCCAATTTGTTTTGGGGCAGAGCTTTGCGATAGGTTTTACATAATGAGAAGTCCTACGTTCCACTTCAATCTCGTGGAAGGTAGGACTTCTTTTTGGCGATTAACGCCAGAGGGGTATCAGAATGTTATAGTGTCGCTCGCTATTGAGAAGATAACTTTCTGGATTATTCTCCCATTTTCAGTTTTCCTCCTTGTATGTAGGGTTCTCCATGACGGGGATGCTGCAAGGGACGTCCTTGCAAATCCCATATTTGTTGATTGGCTTCGGGACTACCTTCTGCAGTCTGCACGTGTAGACCTGTGATAACTGGTTCCTCGTGAATTATAAAGTTGAGTAACTGAGGAGTCACAGAAGAATTTGTCTTCTTATCAAAGGCCAGTACGGCTTTTCCTTGGGGAATGGCACATTTGATTTTCGCAAAACACCAAGTATTTCCTGTTTCATCATCGGGCATTAAACCATAATACTGATAGTAGGAACCTTTTGCTTCTTCCTCTGTAATGTATCGTCTTGTGGGCCATAAGTCATTTTGCGGGGAATTGCGCGGAATATCCTCAAAAGTCAAGTGCAACGTAACGTCACCCGCTGTTGATTTGTAGAGAATCACAGCAGTATTGGCAGGGATATTTTTTCCAACCGGAAAAAGTTCTAGGTTTTGCCCTTTTACCACACCACGATATGCTTTCACATCATCGGGACAAGTGTAGGCACAAGGTGCATAAAAGGTACGATAGCCTGCTTTATCGAATGAAACTTTGTGACTTGCTGCATAGAATTCGGGGAGGAGTTCACCTTTTGCATAGTATCGGAAAATGCGCGTGGGGAAAATTGAGATATTGATTCTTGTAGTGTTGGTGAGATAATAGCTTTTAAAGTTGTCCTTCGATGTGTCGTCCGTCCATTCTATCAATCCTGAAGAATGCTTATATTTATCATCATAGAAGAATAAACCGAACCAATTAGGAAGATCGCAAGTACGTTGAGAGAAAACTTTGGAGAGAGGAATTTTTTGAAAAGACACTACTCTATCGATGTCTTTCGGCTTCCTCATTTTAGATTTCACCGTGAAAACCTCGTAGTTTTGTTCTTTCGTTTTATTAGATTTCCATACAGCCATTTCCTGATGCGTACTAGCATTTACTATATGGTTCAATTGATAATCCTCATTCCATTCATAAATCCACGTTGCGGTTTGAGGAATTGAGTTGGGCGAGATGTAACAACCATTAACAAAGTGTGTGTTTGTTTGGCCTAGTCTTTTCCATTCTCGCTGATCGGTTTGATCAAGCACTGTTTCCTCTTTTGAAAGTATTGAACTTCCAAAGACATAGTATCCTCCTATTGGACAGTCTTGAGGCTTATC
Organism: Prevotellaceae bacterium; assembly: GCA_905371275.1. Lineage (GTDB taxonomy): Bacteria > Bacteroidota > Bacteroidia > Bacteroidales > Bacteroidaceae > Alloprevotella. Next base: position 2,887 of record CAJPLH010000141.1, on the reverse strand, counting down.
CACGAGATAGTATCCATCTCGAGGGGCGAGCACTCGGTTGTTTGGCGCAGTTTCTGTGGGTGTAGGTGGAGTTACGGCTGCAATAGAAACGGTAAGCGTAGCTCCCCAACAAAGCAGTAGGAGCCACGAACGATAAACGTGTTTCATAAATATAGTATTTAGTGTTTTATATATAGTATTTGGTGTTTTACAAATGACAAAGTGTAGAAGAGGACAAGGGGAGAAAGAAAAGGTTATTCTTTCTTTTCCTCGTCGCGCAAGACCGGAAGATTGATGTGATAGCGCACTGCCAAGACGCGCGATAAGATGACTACTGTGCCACAAACAAGACCGCAAGGCACGTTGCCCATTCCTAGTACATCGCAAATCCAATAAGCAAGACCGCCCAAGACGCAGGCTACGGCATAGATTTCGGCGCGGAAGATGAGGGGGATTTCATTGAGGAATACATCACGAATGACCCCACCTCCCGCACCTGTGATAGAACCCATCACGATGGCTACCCAAAAGGGATAGCCCACGGCTAAAGATTTTTCAATGCCAATGACGGCAAACATTCCCAAGCCGATGGTGTCGAAGATAAACCAGGTATTCTTCTGTCGAATCACGAGTTTACCAAAAAGCACGACCAAGAGGAGTGCTAGCAGATTGATGATGAAGTAGATGCTATTGTTCATCCAAAACACAGGAACGTCGAGCATCAAATCTCTCATTGTTCCTCCACCGATGGCAGTGGCGAGTCCCACAACGTATGCACCAAACAAATCGAAATTCTTCGCACTTGCTAGACGAATGCCGGAAATGGCAAAGGCAAGTGTTCCGATGTAGTCGAGGACGTTGGCGAAAGTGATTTCAGGAAGAGTAATCATAAGTGGGTGGGAGATTGCGATGTGGAGAGATGAAGTTTGGAATGTAACTAATAGCCAAAAGCGAAGGGAAAACTCTATGGGCTAGACGATGTTGAGCACTGTGCGTTAGGATTTTAGCGTTGCCACTCCGACAAGTCGGTCATAGCGGTCGGCAGCAAGGCGAGCATATACGAGAATCGTGTAGTCGTTTGTCGTCTGATAGAAATTTCCTTCCGTTGCAGCCGTACTTCCTTTCTTTTCTCCGTTTTTGCGTGTGAGGTAAAGATAATTATAGTAGCCTTGTTTGAGCAAAAGGGTCGCTTCGTAGGCCTGTCTTTCTGCGTTATATTGCAATTGATATTCGGGCAACAATTCACCTACACTCCATTGTCCGTTGATGAAAATAGAAGCGTCGGTCAATTCATCGCCTTCAAGGGTGAAGTGGGTGAGTACATAGTCACTTTCGGTGTTGGCATCCAGGTTGTCTGTGTTTCTGATGACAGCGGTGCCGTTGCGGTCGCCTTGCACCAAATAACTGCGTCGCATTGCGTCGGTAGATATTGTGGCATGATATTGTGGCGGAAACCATTGCATTTCTTGCACGCGCATACCAGGAGTGCGCACAGAAAGCATTTCAAACCTTCTGTATTCGTTGCCGGCTTCAAAGATAAGTCCGGGAGCGTGTCGCCAAATGAGCGAATTTCCCATTTGTGCAGTGGGCGGAACGTTGATGGCGGCATTGTCTTCGCGTCCATTTTGCACGACAATCGTGTGAAGGCCTGCGCGCAAATCGCCTGCTAGTCCTTCAGCTTTCACTTCCATTTCTATTTGTTGATGGGCGGCATTCCAATCAATATCGGTGTTGGTGAGCACACGTCCTGAGATATTGACCAAAGGTTCTACCATTCGAATTCGAACCTCCGCAACGGCTTCGGGCGATGCCGCCGCGTCATCGTAAATGGTGAGCAGATAGTTTCCCGAAATTAAAGGATGAACCTCTGCGTTGGGGAAAGTGAATTGATAGTGTGTATAGAGCGTTGTAGTGTTTTGGCTTTCTACACCTTTGTTTATCCAGTTGTCTTCTTGGTTCGACTCCACAAATTCGTTTTGGAAAAGCCCGTCAGTGGGTTGCCAAAGGAAGTTGCAATGTTGAACGCGGTAGAAGAAACGATGTCCTTCGTGCGACATTTGGTCGAAACTTACCACCACGCGGTCTTGACTATGCAGCGTGAGCACTGGCATTGCGGTGAGTGCACCAGCTTGTTCAGTGCGGAGCGTGCGAATATCATTGCGCAACACTTTGTTTTGTGGAAGCACGGCTTGCGTCCAACCACAAAATGTGCAAACTATTAGCAGCTGAATATAGCGCAGTAGGCGTTTCATTGACTATTGTTTTTGAAGTGCAACGCATCTATTTGAGATGCAGCACAAAGATGCGGTCTACTTCTTGACTTTCGGGTAAGTTGAAGGTGAGTTGGTGCTTCTTTTGACTGAAACGCAGAGGAACATTATCGCCAAACTTCGTAATTCGCTTCACCGGCAGTGCGCATTCCAATTGTGCAGTGTGGAGTGAAGCATCCAGAACGTGGAGATAAATTTCTTTTCCTCGGCGAGTGCTTACTATCTTGTCTGCATCACCTAGACCGCCAGCCTCTGTGTCGTAGATGGTTGAGCCATATTGTTTCAGCCATTTTCCCATCTCTTGAAGACGAAGAACCGCAGTGGTTGGGAGATTTCCGTCGGGTTGAGGTCCGATGTTGAGCAACAAGTTGGCTCCTTTGGCTGAAGTGCGTACCAATAGTCGCACGAGTTCATCGGCAGACTTGTAGTTGGTGTCAGCCACCTTATATCCCCACATTCCGTTCATTGTTTCGCAGGTTTCGAGCGGTAGTGTACTAACGGATTGTCCACTCATCCCAGCTTTGTTTTCACCAGGAACATCGCGCTCAAAGAGTTGAATATCTTCACCTTCGTTGGGTGTTTGGTGATGATTGTTGCCGATAAGACAAGCAGGCTGCAAACGATGAATTAGCGCATAT
>CAJPLH010000140.1 GCA_905371275.1 Prevotellaceae bacterium | reverse complement strand
CTTTCTCCTTCCGCCATCAACACCTATTTGCGCTGTCAGCTGCGATTCTATTATGAGACAGTCCTCAAAATCAAACAGCCCGAAGCCACTGACAACGAAGTGCAACCCAACACCTTGGGAAGCATCTTCCACGACGCAGCGCAACGCATCTACAACGACCTCCGCAATCAGAATGTAAAAGACAACAAAGTCTATTTGACTGCGCTTCAAAATGATGACAAAAGGTTGAGAAGCTATATCGAAACTGCTTTTGCAGAGCTAAAAGTACCAAGTACTCCCTATCTGTACAATCTGATTGAGATTTTTGTGAAATCTCTTCTCCAATTTGATGCGAAAAATCCCCAATTTAGTGTTTTAGAACTAGAACAATATCACTGGATGAAACTCCCGCTTTCGAAGGGTGCGCCCATTGATTCGTTGACCATTGGGGGAATCATCGACCGATTAGACACCATCGATGAAGATAGTCAGAAAATGCTCCGCATCGTGGACTACAAAACTGGGGGAGATATGGAGAAAGCGACAGATTTAGATGAAATTTTTACTACTGAAGGCGACAAGCAAAAGCACTATATGCTGCAAACGTTCATCTATGCTGCGGTGCTTGCCGATGAATTTAATCATAACCGTCTATCGCAGTCGCAAAAAAGCGATACGAAATTAACTCTGTCGCATGCAACACTTCCCATTGCCCCATCGCTGTTTTTCATCCACAAATTGTATAAGCAAAATTATTCTCCCTATTTATTGCTCGACAATAACGAAGTGCTCAATTTTCGTGAGATACTAGATGATTGCAGAACAAAGTTGATTACGCTGGTAGAAGAAATCCTCCATCCTGAAACAACATTTAATCCCACCCCAAACGCCTCCAAAACCAACAGTGTTTGCAGCAATTGCCCCTATTTCTCTTTGTGCTATCAATAACCCCTATTAGTAATCAGACCGTAATCGTGAAAAGATAACGTACTGTCGTCTTTCGTCTACCCAAAATCTGTTCTAGTTCTAATCACCGTTTTAGAATAAAATCTCAATCTCATGCTTTCCCTATCCGTTTCTTCCGACTTTGCAGCGCAAGTGCCCCAATTTAAGGGAGCATTCCTCGAAGTCACTGTGCAAAACTCAGCCACTTCACCGACACTCTGGGCGGAAATCGAAGCCAGTTGTGAGCAATTACAAGCCGATTTCACCACAGACACCATTAAATCACGCTCCAGCATCGCCGCCACGCGGGCTGCCTACAAGGCGTGTGGCAAAGACCCTTCGCGCTATCGTCCTGCTAGTGAGCAACTTTCACGCCGTGTTTTGCAAGGCAAAGGCTTATACAGTGTAGACACTTTAGTCGATTTGGGAAATCTGGTGTCCATTTTCAGTGGCTATCCCACTGGGCTCCTCGATGCCGATAAAATTGTGGGTGATGCGATAGAACTTGGCATCGGTCGCGCTGATGAACCCTATGAAGGCATCGGTCGTGGTCCTCTCAACATCGAGGGACTTCCTGTCTATCGCGATGCTGTGGGTGCCATTGCTTCGCCTACTTCCGACAGCACACGCACTATGCTTTCTCCCACCACGCAACATTTGCTTTTCATCATCAATGCTTATGATGGTGATGAGCAACTGCTTCAAGAGAGCATCGACTTGGCACAAGATTTACTGCAACGCTATGCCCACGCTAGGGATACAAGAGTTGTAAGGTTCTAATATAGTGTAATTCTAGCACCGACCCTTTTCTTTGTGCAGATGCTACGGCAACTTGGTTTTGTGTTGTTATGCTAGCTTATATTACTGCATAGTCTCCCAAAAATCATCCCCCTCAACATCTTTCGGTGCTGAGGGGGATGTCTTTATAGAGAGGTCTATGTCGTCAAAACATTGTAGTTGCTTGAGTAGAATTGGCAAAGCCTATTCTTCTTCCTTTTGCGCGTGTTCGGCAATCAGCGCTTGTTGGATGTCGCCCGAAACAAGTTCGTAGCTAGCAAACTTCATAATGAAGGAAGCGCGACCTCCGGTAAGACTAGATAGAGCAGTGGAGTAGTTGCTCATTTCTTTGAGCGGAACTTTTGCTTGCAACTTTTCGTAGCCATTTTCAGAACTCATGCCGACAATCATACCACGACGACCTTGCAAGTCGCTCATCACATCGCCCATTTTGTCGGAAGGCACGAATACTTCCACATCATAGATGGGTTCGAGGATTTTAGGACCAGCATTGCGGAAGGCTTCTGCAAACGCGTGACGACCAGCGAGCATGAATGAAACTTCGTTGCTGTCTACGGGGTGCATCTTGCCATCATAAACAATGACGCGCACATCGCGAGCATAAGATCCTGTGAGAGGACCTTGTTCCATGCGGCTCATCACACCCTTGAGGATGGCAGGCATAAAGCGAGCGTCGATGGCACCGCCCACAACACTATTGATGAACACGAGTTTGCCGCCCCATTCGAGAGAAATCTCTTCTTTGCCACGTGGTGTGATGCGAATTTCCTGTCCGTTGAAAGTGAAACTAGTGGGTTCGGGCATACCTTCAAAGTAGGGTTCTACGATGAGGTGCACTTCACCAAACTGTCCTGCACCGCCCGATTGCTTCTTGTGGCGATAGTCGGCACGCGCAGCCTTGGTGATGGTTTCGCGATAAGGGATGCGTTGTTGGTAAAACTCGATTTGAATCTTGTCGATGTTTTCCAAACACCATTTGAGCGTGCGCAGATGGAATTCGCCTTGACCGTGCACGAGCACTTGGCGCAACTCCTTGCTCTGTTCCACCACCCACGTGGGATCTTCTTGACGCAAACGAGTGAGCGCAGCCATCATCTTTTCCGTTTCGGCTTCGTTCACGGCGCGGATGGCGCGGGTGAATTTGGGGTTAGGATATTTGATGAAGTTGAAACGATGTTCGCTGCCCTTGCCGTTGAGCGTGTTGCCCGTACGCACATCTTTGAGTTTCACCGTGCAACCAATGTCGCCTGCGGAGAGTTGACTCACCTTTTCGCGGTTTGCACCAGAGCAAACGAAGAGTTGTGCCATGCGTTCCTTAGAACCGCGATCGGCATTTTGCAAATCGTCGCCTTCTTTGACCACACCGCTCATCACCTTGAAGTATTGCACTTCACCGATGTGAGGTTCTACACCAGTTTTGAAGAAATAAATGCTGGTGGGAGCATCTTCTTGAGGAGCCACGGCTTCACCGCGCGTGTTGAACACAGTGGGCATTTCATTAACGTAAGGCACCACGTTGCCCAAGAACTCCATCAAGCGACCCACGCCCATATCTTTTGCAGCGCAAACACAGAATACAGGGAAGATGCTGCGTGTCACCATGCCTTTGCGGATGCCTTCGCGCATTTCGTCTTCGGTGAGTTGCTCTGTTTCAAAGAACTTCTCCATGAGTTGTTCATCATTTTCAGCAGCAGCTTCCACCAAAGCCTTGTGAAGCAAAGTGGCGCGTTCCATTTCTTCAGCAGGAATGTCTTCAATGATGGGGGCTCCGCCTTCTTCTTTCCACGTGAGTTTCTTCATCAAAATCACGTCGATGAGACTATTGAATCCAGCTCCCGTAGCCAAAGGATATTGTACGGGAGCGGCTTTCTCACCATAAATGGTTTGCAAATCATCGAGGATGGTGTCGTAGTCGCAATTCTCGTGGTCAAGTTGATTGACAAGGAAAATGACAGGCTTGTTGAGTTTTTCCGTGTAGCGGAAGTGGTTTTGCGTACCCACTTCAGGGCCAAAGGCACCATTGATGAGGAGGATGGCGGTGTCTGTCACATTGAGTGCAGTCATTGCTGCTCCCACAAAGTCGTCAGACCCTGGACAGTCTATGATGTTGAGTTTCTTTTCGTTCCATTCCACGTGGAAAGCTGTGGCAAAGACAGAATAGCCATATTCTTGTTCAACGGGGAAGTAGTCAGAAACGGTATTTTTCTGTGTGATTCGGCCACGTCGTGGCAGTGCTCCAGCGTGGTAGAGCATACACTCCGTGAGGGTGGTTTTTCCAGAACGGTCATTGCCAAGGAGGGCAATGTTTTTGATGTCGTGAGAGTTGTAAACTTTCATACGAGGTAAAGATTTAGGCGGTGTGCACAGACGTGAGGAAAGGCACATCGGGGTGGGTAAAGATTGTCCGATGAGTGAATCGGAGGTCAAATCAGGGATGAGCCGAGGTCTTTCAAAGGTTGGAAAGCTGTGTGGCTCCGTTTTCGGCCGAAAATTACAAAGAAGATTCGACTTGACCAACTAAAACGGCGGAAAATTACATCTCAAGTTTGCATTTTCTGGGTCTTAGGCTGATTTGCTGCGATTAATTGAGCTGTATGTTGAGGTGATGAAAGAGAAAGGAGGGGAAGGATCGTTGCACTTTGTGGTGACACCTTCTATGAATATATGCGTCAATGAAACTTAAACCCCAATCGGTCATTAGACCGTTATTGTGCAATATGTTACCGAGAATATAACTTCCTGCCATCTTTCATTTTCTTGTTGGCATCTTGTTGCTCGTTCGTTCTCGACGTAGCCCGCTACGCCTTCGAACTCACAATCAACCATCTGCTCAACAATCTAATGAAATCTGTTCAGAATCTAATGACCGATTTGGGTTAAAAACAAGGAGATTCACGGTGAAAAAATGTTGTGACGTATCGGAATGTTGGGTTTTTGCGTGCTTAGTGGAGATGGTCAATGTTTAGTTTGGGGCAATGTTCGTGGAGTGGTGAGAAAGGAAGTGCAACACATAGAGGGAGGACGTGCCGCAGATAGAGTGGGGTATGTGAAGTTTTTCTCGCGTAGGCGTACGCGCGCGTGTTGCGCGCGCGCCTTCCAACAGCGATTTAGTTTTTTTTGCTGTCACAAGTGTCACATTCGTGGTAAAATGGTGACGAAAAAATGATGAGAAATAGACAAAAAAGGAGGTTGTGACAATGTGTTTTGCTTTGCCAAAATTCCTCCTTTTGAGTGGTTTGATTACTGAATTGTTAAAATATACCTGGTTGTAGTCCGTATCACGTTGGTTATGAGTAGTTTGCAAGTAAAGTGTGACACTTGTGACAGCAAAAAAACGTAATCTCTTGTTAGTGTGCGCGTACGCGCGCGTGAGAAGAGGGGAATTCTTGTTTTTTTTACAATTCAAAATACAAACTTCTCAGCTGCTCAATTTGCATTGCGCGAATTAGTCAGTTGATGCTTCGAAGTGTTCCTCAAAAACGACCCGTCGTTTTATGAAAAGTGACGTGTCGTTTTATGAAAAGCGACGTGTTGTTTTATGAGAAATGACGTGTTGTTTTATGAGAAATGTCGTGTTGTTTTATGAAAAATGACGTGTTGTTTATGCAAGATAATATATTGGT
>CAJPLH010000139.1 GCA_905371275.1 Prevotellaceae bacterium | reverse complement strand
TTTTGCCAGAATTGGGTTGTGGGCTTCCAAAACTCATCGCCGGTGCGATAATACATGGTTTCCATAATGGCCATCACGAGTGCAAGTCCGAGGGTGAGGGGGACAAACAACCAGTGGTAGCAGGCCGTGAGGGCAAATTGGGCGCGCGACCAGTCGAGGACTGCCGGGTCCGTGGCTTGTAAAAATGTCATATCTATTCTTATTTAAATGGTCTATGATTTTTCGAGATAGAAAATATATGTATTGTCTATGAATTTACGAGACAGCAACTCCTTATATATTATAGAACCTCTTCATATATAATGATACAGAAAGTACAAGTAATATATGTCGCAAAATGGTTACTTCTGTTGCTCCTGCACAAAGTTTTCTCCTACTTTCGTGGCTTTTTGTTGTGCGTCACCTTTGAGGGTGGGCTGAAAGAAGAAGAGTTTGAGCACGGCAAACATGACAAAGAGTTTTATCAAGACGATAATCCACAATGTTTTGCCCCAAGTCATTCCTCGAAGTCCTTCGGCATAGATACGGAAAAATGTTTTAAGTGCAGAAAACATATAAATTATACGATTGAAATGTTGCTGCGAAAGAGAATAGCTCACGCTAAAGCGTATGGTTGTTGCGAAAGACAATATTTTCAGAGTTTTCACGAATTGTTCTCTTGAATTGAACAAAAAGCGAAGTGGTGAAATAGTTTTCCCTGACGAAGCGCTCTTGATTGTAATATCGACTTTGTATTATTTGAGATTACAAAATTACATCGCACGCGTGAAATATCCAAACTTTTTCCCTCATAAATGAGGATTTTCTATTGAATTTATGGTCAAGAATGAGAATTATACCCTTTTCTATCGCTATTATTTGGTCTTTCCTTTGCTTCGTTGTAACTTTGCACAGCAATAATTGAAGCTATATGAAAATCATTGATACGGTTGCAGCCTTGCAACTTGCTGTGACAGAAGCAAAACAACAAGGATTGTCCGTGGGTCTTGTGCCTACGATGGGTGCTCTGCACGAGGGGCACGCTTCGCTGATTCGCCAGTGCGTGGCAGAAAATCAACTCACCGTGGTAAGTGTGTTTGTAAATCCCACACAATTTAATGATCCCAAAGACCTTCTACATTATCCAAGAACTTTTGAGGCGGATGCTCAACTCATCGCTTCACTGGGTGGAGACATTGTGTTTGCACCGAGTGTGGAAGAGATTTATCCTCAAGAAGATAAGCGCGTGTTTTCTTATCCTCCCATCGACACGGTGATGGAAGGTGCACGACGTCCTGGTCACTTCAATGGAGTATGCCAAATTGTCTCAAAACTCTTTGACATAGTGTCTCCCGACAAGGCCTATTTTGGTGAAAAGGACTTTCAACAGATTGCGGTGGTGCGTGCCATGATGCGCGATTTGGGCTACAAATTCCAACTTGTGCCCTGCCCCATCGTTCGCGAAACGAGTGGTTTGGCGCTCTCTTCTCGCAATGCTTTGATGAGTGAAGATGAACGCGTGCTGGCTGCGAACATCTATCGCACGCTCCGCGAAAGTGTGGTGTTCTCACAAGCGCACACCGTGGCAGAAACGCAACAGTTTGTGGTGAACCAGCTCAATGCCTTGGAAGGTTTGGAAGTGGAATACTACGAAATTGTGAACGGAGAAACGCTTCAAACAGTGACTTCATGGGAAGATGCTGCGCAAATCCAAGGTTGCATTACGGTGTTCTGCGGTGCGCGTCCGGTGCGTCTCATCGACAACATCTCTTATCGCTAGTCGCAAAACCACTCCCTTTCTCTTATCTCAAGACTTACACGTCAGACACACACTATATTATTATGATTCTCAGTCTGCTCAAATCAAAAATACACTGCGCAACCGTCACCGAAGCCAATTTGCACTACATGGGTTCGATAACCATCGACGAAGCACTGCTCGATGCAGCCGGTCTCATCGCTGGAGAACACGTACACGTGGTCAATAATATGAATGGAGAGCGCATCGAAACTTATGTGATACGAGGAGAACGCAATTCAGGTTGCATTTGTTTGAATGGTGCTGCTGCACGTCGCTTTCAAGTGGGCGACGAAGTCATCATCATGGCATATGCCGGTTTCACCCCTGAAGAAGCGAAAGACTTCACTCCGAAAGTGGTATTTCCCAACGCACAAAATGCTCTGGACTAATGCATAGAATTGGGGTTTTCGGTGGGTCATTCAATCCAATTCACTTGGGACACCTAGCCGTGGCGCAAGCGGTGATTCACCAAAACTTGGTGGATGAGGTGTGGCTCATGGTTTCTCCCCAAAATCCTTTGAAACAAGCGGCAACTGATTTGGCTGCCGAACAAGACCGCTTGGCACTGGCACGACTTGCTGTAAAAGATTGCAACAATGTCTTTGTTTCCGACTTTGAAATGCAACTTCCTCGACCGAGCTATACGTGGCGCACGATGGAAGCGCTGCAAGAAAAATATATCGAACAGCGTTTTTCGCTCATCATTGGTGCAGACAACTGGTTGAATTTCAATAGATGGGCGCATCATGAGGCATTATTGGCAGCATATCCTTTGCTGGTTTATCCTCGAGAGGGTTATCCCATTTCAGCCGACACACTTCCTCCCTCTGTGCACCTCATCGATGCTCCACTCTTTCCTTTCAGCAGTACGAGCATACGCGAAAGCATCAAAAACGGCGCATCTGTGGAACAACAAATCCCCACTTCCATCCTAACTGCTGCGGAGAAACTCTATCAATAGAACGCTGTAAACATTTCCCACTTCTCATTGCCCAACGCCTCAACAACACATAAAGTTCACTTCAACAATAAGTTGCTGGCGATTTATTTGCAGATTTGTGCAAAAATGCGTATTTTTGCAATCTAGAGTTTCAAAACGAACGATATGTCTACAATTCATAAAGTAAAACAACACCGTCTTCACAACGAGGGACGCGCTACGCTCACGCTTGGTGGCATAGCCTTAGCCGTGATTATCGCCTTAGACTATTGGCTGTTTTATACGTACTGTCCCATAGCCTTCTACACAATTTTAGCCATTTTCGTGATTGTCTACGGCATCGTAGTCAATTTCTTCCGTTGTCCCGTGCGCATCTTCCCAGGCGACACCCACAATGTGGTGGTGGCTCCTGCCGATGGTCGCATTGTGGTGATTGAAGAAGTGGAAGAAAATGAATACTTCCACGATCGCCGTCTGATGGTGTCTGTCTTTATGTCTGTGACCAACGTACACGCCAACTGGTTTCCCGTGGAAGGTACGGTGAAATTGGTGCGCCATCACAATGGAAACTTTGCCAAAGCATGGTTGCCTAAGGCAAGCACTGAGAATGAACGTAGCACAGTGGTGATTAGCACTCCTTCGGGTCACGACATTTTGGTGCGACAAGTGGCTGGTGCTGTGGCGCGACGCATCGTGACTTACGCAACAGAAGATCAAACTTGCAAAATCGATAACCACCTCGGTTTCATCAAGTTTGGCTCTCGTGTCGATGTTTATCTCCCACTAGACGCAGAAATCTCTGTGGAAATGGGACAAGCCACAACGGGTAACAGCACAATTTTGGGTCACCTCAAAGACAAAACAGCGCCTTCTTCACAAGAATAAACGCTCAAAGCAAACGACGCCCTTCGACCTCACGAGGGGTGTTTGCGCATATCACAAAATAGCACACTAAAAAATAGGATAGTGAAACGACACATTCCCAATACAATTACGAGTTTGAACTTGGTGAGCGGTTGCATCGCGGCTTACTTCGCAGCAAATGGAGAAATAAACTTTGCCCTCTACTTTATGTTGCTCGGACTCCTCTTTGATTTCTTCGATGGATTTACAGCTCGACTCCTTGCTGTGTCTAGTCCCATTGGCAAAGAATTAGACTCTCTTGCAGACGTGGTGACCTTTGGTGTGACTCCTGCGCTGATGCTTTTCCACGTGCTTCAACTCCAACTCCCTTGCAGCGGATCACCCACTTTCTGTCCAGCGCGTGCAGTGCCTTATTTGGCTTTCGCCATTGCCGCATTTTCCGCTATTCGATTGGCTAAATTTAATCTCGACACACGTCAGTCGCACAGTTTCATCGGTCTTCCCACACCGGCTAACGCGCTTTTCTGGGCAGGTTTGACCACTTATCTCAACGAAAACGGACAATCCCTCCTTCCTACTCCCATTTTTGCAGCAACAAGTGTATTGCTCATCACATTTTCTTGCTGGATATTGGTGAGTGAAGTGCCTATGTTTGCGCTCAAATTCAAGAATTTCTCCTTCAAAGACAATCGCGTTCGATTCTGCTTCATGTTTGTTGCAGCCGCCATTGTGGTCGGAGGCATCGTGTTTCAAGTTTATCCCTTGGCACTTTCACTCGTCATCGTGGTCTATGCACTGGTTTCCCTTTGCGTTCGTGAACAGTAACGGAAGTATGGCACGGTTGTTGCAATACATCTAAGAAAATCTCATTTCGTCATCACATAACATTTCACAATATGGAGACATTCTTAGGTTGCCTATTCGCTCTCTTCATCGGAATATTCTTTTTTTCGCGCTTTCTACTCAAATACGCATTTCGATTTCTTCTCTCTCTGATGGGCGTCAAACTCCCCGAAGAGGGACAAAGCTTTCAGCAACGCACTCAAGGTCAATCACAACGTGGTGAACAAGCTCGTCAGCAGCAACAGTCGAGTGCTCACCAGCATTCCGGTCAAAACGGAACTTCTAATGGAAAAATTTTCACGAAAGACGAAAGCGAATATGTAGATTTTGAAGACGTACCTTAAACGGTGCGTCTTTCTCTTTTGCTATAGTTCTCCTCATTCTAACAAATCTTTCGGCAAAAAGAGAAGAAAAGAATGGAAATGAGAGGAAATGAGAGAAAATAAGCAGAAATTGCAATAGTTTATTGAATTACGCAGCACATTTCTTCCGCAAATGTCAGAAAAAACGTGCAATAATCCGTAAATTTGCACGTTATGTAATGTATCAATTTGGATGATGAAATAAATGGACGAAACAAGTGAAGATGTTTGCTTCGCGTTCATGAGATTTCATCTTCCCTCTTCAAACGACAAAACAACATGATTACTTATATCAAAGGAACTATTGCAGAACTTACCCCCACAGAAGTGGTGATAGAGGCTGCGGGCATCGGCTATGCTGTGGCCATTTCGCTCAACACTTTTGCAGCACTTCAGGGCAAAGAAACTGCTCGCGTTTACATCACTGAAATCATTCGCGAAGACGCTCACCTGTTGTTCGGTTTTTACAGCAAACAAGAACGCACACTTTTTGAAGCACTCACCTCGGTGAATGGCATCGGAGGGCAAACATACCGAATGGTACTTTCTGCTTATTCACCTGCA
>CAJPLH010000138.1 GCA_905371275.1 Prevotellaceae bacterium | reverse complement strand
ACCTCGTTTGTCAATCTCATGACGCGGCGCATATTCAATGTGCTGCTCATTGCCAATCCCTACGACGCCTTCATGCTCGAAGACGATGGACGTATAGACGAGAAACTCTTCAACGAATATGCCGCACTCTCCTTGCGCTATCCACCACGTTTCACTCAAGTAAGCACAGAGACCGAAGCCTGGGGAGAACTCCACCGCAACTCCTTCGACCTCATCATCGTCATGCCCGGCACTGACAACAGCGACACCTTCGACATCGCACGCGGCATCAAACATCGCTTCCAGCACATCCCCCTTGTTGTACTCACCCCCTTCAGCCACGGCATAACAGCGCGCATCGAGCACGAAGACCTTTCCGACTTCGAATACGTCTTCTGCTGGTTGGGAAACACCGATTTATTGCTCTCCATCATCAAATTGATTGAAGACAAAATGAATCTCGATCACGACATCGAAGAAGGTGGTGTGCAACAAATCATCCTTGTAGAAGACAACATACGCTTCTATTCCTCCGTCCTGCCCGAGTTATACAAATTCGTGCTCCAACAAAGCATGGAGTTCGCCACCGAAGCCCTCAACGAACACCAACGCACCCTCCGCATGCGCGGACGTCCCAAAATCGTGTTGGCGCGCACCTACGAAGAAGCCACAACCCTCTACAACCGCCATCCCAACAACGTATTAGGGGTCATCACCGATGCGCGCTATCCCCGTGGAGGAGTGGTAGTTCCACAAGCCGGTGTGCAACTCTTAGCCGAATTGCGCAAGCGCGATCCCTTTTTGCCCCTCATTCTCGAATCGGCAGAGTCCGAAAATGCCCTTCAAGCCAAAGCCTACAATGCCGACTTCATCGACAAGAATTCCAAGAAAATGGCTGTCGACCTCCGCGAAGTGGTGAAACAACGATTCGGGTTTGGTGATTTCATCTTCCGCGATCCGCAAACTCACCAAGAGGTGATGCGCGCTAACAATTTGAAAGAGATGCAATCCGCCATTCTCACCGTACCGGCCGAGTCCTTACTCTATCACATCACACGCAACCACGTTTCGCGCTGGTTGCGCAGTCGAGCAATGTTCCCCGCGGCCGAGTTCGTCAAACAACTCTCTTGGGAAGAACTCCAAGACATCGATGCCCACCGTCGCGCCATCTTTGAAGCCATCGTCGATTATCGCCGCATGAAAAACCAAGGAGTCGTTGCCGTGTTCCGTCGCGATCGTTTCGACCGCTATTCTAATTTTGCACGCATCGGCGAAGGTTCTCTCGGAGGGAAAGGCCGCGGCCTTGCCTTCATCGACAACATCGTCAAACACCACCCCGAACTCAATCAGTTCGACAATGCCACCGTCATGATTCCCAAGACTGTAGTGCTCTGCACCGACCTCTTCGAGGAATTCATGGACCACAACAACCTCTATCAGCTCGCACTTTCCGATGCCGACGATACCGTCATCCTCGATGCCTTCCGCCGCGCCACACTCCCTGCAAGTTTAGAAGGCGACATCCTCACCTTCATCGAAGCCACCAGTAGTCCCATTGCCGTCCGCTCCAGTTCGTTGCTCGAAGACAGCCACTATCAACCCTTTGCCGGCATTTACAACACCTACATGGTGCCCCTTCTCGACAATCGCCACCGCATGCTCCATATGCTCTGCGATGCCATCAAAGGCGTTTATGCCTCTGTCTTTTTCAAAGACTCCAAAGCCTATATGCAAGCCACACGCAACGTCATAGACCAAGAAAAAATGGCCGTGATTTTGCAAGAAGTTGTGGGACGACAATATGGTGATCGCTACTATCCCAGCATATCGGGTGTGGGACGCTCCCTCAACTACTATCCCATCGGGGACGAGCTTGCCGAAGAGGGAATCGTGAGTCTAGCCCTCGGATTGGGAAAATATATTGTAGACGGTGGACAAACCTTGCGCATCTGTCCGCACCATCCTGGAAAAGTGTTGCAGATGTCGGACACTGAAATGGCTTTGCGCGAAACGCAAACACGATTCTATGCCCTCGATTTGAAGAATATGGGAGAAAATTTCTCTGTCGACGATGCGTTTAATCTCTTGAAACTCTCCGTGCGCGAAGCCGACAAAGACGGTGCGTTGCAATATCTGGCCTCCACCTACAATCCCACCGACCAAGTCATCTATCCCGGAGTCTATCCCGAAGGAAGAAAAATCATCAGTTTTGTCGGAGTGCTGGAACACGATGTGGTGCCGCTCCCTCATCTCCTCCGCGAGGTGTTGCATCTCGGACAAGAAGCGATGCGCCGTCCAGTGGAAATCGAATTTGCCGTGGAAGTCGATGCCGCCACCCGCAGTTGCGTGTTCTATCTGCTGCAAATCCGCCCCATGGTTGATGTGAAATGCGATGTCCATATCGATCTCTCCGAGATTCGCACCGAAAACATCTTGCTCCAAAGCGACAACGCCCTCGGACACGGACAAATGGACGACATCGCAGACGTGGTTTATGTGAAAACAGATGGCTACAACGCAGGCAATAACCCTTTAATTGCAGAAGAAATTTCGCGCATCAATGCCAAATTCCTCGACAAAGGCAAGCATTACGTCTTGGTAGGGCCTGGTCGATGGGGATCTAGCGATTCGTGGTTGGGAATTCCTGTGAAATGGCCTAACATCTCGGCTGCACGCATCATTGTCGAAGCCGGCCTGACCAACTATCGCGTTGATCCTTCGCAAGGCACTCACTTTTTCCAAAACCTCACCTCGTTTGGCGTGGGCTATTTCACCATCAATGATTTCAACGGCGATGGCATCTACAATCGCGCCCTCCTCGATGCCCTCCCTGCCGTCGAAGAAACCGCTCATGTGCGCCATGTCCGTTTCCCCAAAGCGCTCACCATCAAACTCGATGGTAAGAAAAAACTCGGTTACGTGCTCATTGCGGAATAACCCTTCCTAATATCTTCCACTTCCCCCTATAATGATATGGGTCGAAACAAGGGGAAAGCGTGAAAAAATCGCAGAAAAGTGACATTTCCAAATCGGAAATGCCACTTTTTGTTATATTCAACTATCATTTCAAGTTGATAATACACATTCCTTTGCCACATTGTTGTTACTCATCCAATGGGCATCCTCCTCCCCTACTCTTTCCCTTTACCCCAAATCTGTTCAGAATCTAATGACCGATTTGGGATAATGTTTAGCTATCATTGCTAAAAACGATGGTCCACAGTCCATAGAATCTTGTTGAGATCGTATTCTCATCTTACATATTGAGTCGCTTCATTGATTCGGTTGCAGAATCCTTTCTTTGGCGGATTTCCTTTTGATTAAATCGATAGCGGAGCTGGATAGAAACACTGCGAGTATCGCTATAATTCTTGTCATATAGTCTGACACCCTCCATTTGTGTTAATCCTGTATTCCAAGCTGTTTTCAAAAGGTCCGTCCCAAGAATAGACACATCCATTTTCCCTCCTAAAAATTGTTTGCGAACTTCAATATCCAACTGGTGTTGCTGCCCAACTTCAAAGCTTCCTGTTGTTAGCGGACTTCGATAAGTATAGTTCAATTCGATATCACACCATTTTGGCACAGTTAGTGTTTGAGTTAGTCGGGTATAGAACAATGGTTTTTCCTTAATACTTAGATTGTATTTTCTACCATCAAGTTGTTCATATTGCACCATGCCTAATAAATTGGAAGAATACCATCCCCAACTCTTAGACACATTCCCCATTAGTTGGACTCTATGATGGTGATCAAAATTGGTTTTGGAGATGACGTAACCTGACGCTAAATCACCCTTTCTCTGAACATAGTTGTCAATGTGATCACGTGAGTACTGATAGTTTACAGCAAGATAAAAGATATTATACATAAACTCATATCCTACTCGATAGTTCTTCTCTGGCAATAAGTTGGGATTTGCATCTGAAGAAACAAATTGGTTAGAGTAATAACGATTGTTGCTTAAGTCTTCCAAACTGGGTCTGCGAGTCCCTGAAGTAAAACTGAAATTGTGCATTGACGCTCCCAACGTTCCAGATATCTTTCCTACAAAGAAAACATCATTGTAGCTACGGTTAATGCTGTTCAGAGGTTCATTGGGCACTAATAGAGAACTATTTGCATGCTCAAAACGAAGCCCCAAAGAGGCACTCCACCTGCTTAGAGGGAATGAATAATTGAAATACCCCGCATATACTCTTTCGTTGTTAGTACCAACACTTGGATAAGTCGCATCTGTGGTTTGCTTTCTATCCCCCTTTATTTGGTACAAATCGGCACCTCCTTCAAGAAAGTGCTTGTCCGAAAAGCTATAAGATAGATATGGCGAAAGTTGAAAAAGAGCATAAGATGCGTTAGTAGAGAGGTGATGATTTTCTATTTTGCCCCTCTCCCTCTCTCTCGTGATTTGCTGACGTTCCAGATCTTTGACAATAGCATCAGCATTGATTTCAAGTTTTAGTCTATTGGAGGCTTTCCACTCTGTATAAGCATTAAAATGATGGAAGACACTTGTGTTATCAACAGAAGTGTTGGACTCCAAATTTTGCCATCCTTGTTTACTTGCATTATAGCGCGTGTTATCTCCGCCATGACTATTGATTTTGCTGCTTGACAAATTATATCCAATCCCCCAAGTCAACGTTTTAAGAGGAGTAAAGTTTGCCTTTATGAGTATGTTTCTTGACAAATCACTTATTGTGTCCGCAAGTTGAGTTTGTAGTTCCAACTGAGGAATGACTTGAGCCTCAATGCTGTGTGTATTGTTCATACGGTTGTTCCCCTGATTAAGCTGAAGACTGACATTGTATTTATCATTGGCATAGCCCAACAAGAGATCTCCTAAAGATGAAACAGCGTGGTTGAATTGACCCTTACTTTTCACTTGACCTGTGAAAGTATCTTTTTGACGCTTAGTTTTGATGTGAAGTACAGCATTTACACTGCCACGATATCTTGGGCTCGGATTTCGTTCAAGCGTTATAGACTTGATTACTTTGGGGTCTATTGACTTTAATTCATCGTGAGAAAAGCTCTCTTTATTATCCAATAATATGAGAATCTTGCCTCCGCCAAGTAATGTTACACTTCCATCTCCATCCACTGCGACTCCAGGGAGTTGTGCCAACAGTCGAAATATACTCGATTGTTGCGCCAAAGGTGTACCTTCTACATTGACTTCTAGTTGATGATTACTCAATTTAATGTTTCTTTTGTGTCCTCTTGCTATCACCTCGCCCAAAGTATAAGATAAAGGACGCATTTCCACTTTTGCAGGGAGTGCGTTTATGTTTATCTTTTGTGTCTCATACCCTATACGAGTGAAACAGAAGTAACTGATTGGCAAGGATTTCCCAAAACGAAATACACCAGTACTATCAGTAACTACTCCCTGCAACAATGTACTGTCTTTGCTATAAGCAACGAC
>CAJPLH010000137.1 GCA_905371275.1 Prevotellaceae bacterium | reverse complement strand
GTGCAGTTTTTCGCGGATTTTTCACTCTTTTCCCCTGTTTCAACCCATATAGTATTAGAGGGTTGTGCAATCGTGGTAAGTCTTGGCGGTTGATAGCGTGTGATTGCGCATAAAAATACCCCATCAACGACTTGCGCTGATGGGGCATCGTATAAAGAAAAAGCAATTTTCGAGAGAAAGCTCTATTGTCTTAGCCACGAATCATCGTGAGGAGCATCTTGAAACGCTGCACCGCTTGCAGTGCGTGAGGCACTCCAGCAGGCATGATGAGCATTTCACCGGCTTTGGGATGGTGCACCACTCCGCCGATAGTGATTTCGGCTTCTCCATCGAGAATGGTGACAGTGGCATCGAAAGGAGCTGTGTGTTCAGAAAGACCTTGACCAGCGTCGAAGGCAAAGAGAGTAAGTGTGCCTGCGTTGTTGCGAAGGATTTCACGAGAAACCACGCTTCCTGCGGAATAGTCCACCACGGTGGAGGGAGCGAACACTACGCCTTTTTCAAAAGAGTTCATAAGTCAGTTTTTGTTGAGTTGTTGCATTGTGTTTATTTGCGGAGCGTAGCCATGAATCTACGTGCAGCTTCAGCAGCAACGAGAAGACCGCCTGCGCTCATGATGATGTCTTTGATGACAAGGCGACCAGCACCAGAAAGCATGGGGAAGCCGTGGCTACCTACGAAATAGGGAAGACCTTCGTGAGCATAGGTGTTGCCATCGACAAGGTTAGGCACCCAGCATTCGGGGGTGGTGATGAGGAACGAGAGGGTGACGATGCTCATGCCGAAGGTGAGCAATCCGCCGAGCATACCCACGCGTGGCAACCAGATGCCGAGGAGTACGAGGGTACCGATGGTGCAAATCATCAACCCAAGACCGATAGAGAAAGCATATGTGCCATTTTCTTGGTGCCATTTGATGTTTTCCACGATCACTTCACCTTCTTTGTTCTTGTGGAGAGTGTATTCTTTGACTTCCTTGCCGTTTTTAGGGTTGATGGCAGTCTTAGAAGAATTGTTGTAGAGGAAGCTCATAAAGGGACTGTTGGAAACGAAGGGCACGATGCCGTCTGCTTCATACTGACACACTTTGAGACCGCCAATCCAAGCCATAACAACGAAGATGGCAATGCGAAGATAAGTGTAGAAATGACGTTCGAGTGAAAGAAGAATACGCGATGCGAATTCAAATAAGGCGTTGATAGTAGCCATAGTAGAAAATAGTGGAGTTAGTAAAGTAAATAATTAGGGTTTTCAGTAGAATCTTTCGTGTCTTGATGAAAGCTGAACTGAGAGGGTTGCAGTGAAATTGCTGCGAACACGATACAAAAGTACAAAATTGAGTGGCTTCTCACAAGTTTTACCTGGATTTTCGTGCGCGCATTAGCAAAATAAAGTACCTTTGCAGTATAAGGTAAACAAAACAAACAGCTCATGAATCGTATTTTCTCTTTTCTTCTCTTTGTTTTTGCTGTGGTGGCTCTCCCAACGGTGGCACAAAATGCTGTGGTTCAACAGGCAAATGTGGCTAGTGCTGCACGTTATGGTCGCATCAGTCGTGCTGCTATTTTGGCGCAGTTGCCAGAACTCAAAATGGCGCGCACACAACTCGATAGTCTTCGTGCAAAATATGAAGGCGAAGCCCGCTACAACGAAGAGTCCTTTCGTCGTCAGTTTTCGGAATATCTCCAGATTCAGCGCAATCTCCCTGAGGCAATCTTGTTGAAGCGTCAAGGTGATTTGCAAACGGCAATGGAGCGTGGTCTTGCTTTTCGCAAACAAGCGGAGGAGTTGCTTCGAAAGGCTGAACTTGAATTGATGCAACCCATCGAGGATAAGGTGGATGCTGCCATTCGCGTGGTGGGTGCTGAGCACAAATATGATTTTATCTTCGATGAAGATGTCAAGGCGCTGCCTTATCTCAATCCTGCGCTCTGCGAAGATGCCACTGCCTTTGTGAAGGAGAAATTGAAATAGGAGCTAGAAACTAGAAGGGCTAGAAGCTCTAGAAGAACTAGAGCCTCTAGAAAAACTAGAATCTCTAATCTCTAACGTCTAACCTCTAACGTCTAACCTCGTGATTGGTGTTTTCGACTCAGGATATGGTGGATTGTCGATATTGCGACAAGTGCGCCAACTTTTGCCCCAATATGATTATCTCTATTTGGGCGACAATGCACGTGCCCCCTATGGCTCGCGCTCGTTCGATGTGGTCTATCGCTACACTTTAGAAGCTGTGCGCGAACTCTTCAATCGCGGTTGCGAACTCGTGATTCTGGCGTGCAACACCGCTTCTGCAAAGGCATTACGCTCCATTCAGCAAAACGACCTCCCCACGCTCGCTCCCGACAAACGCGTGTTGGGGGTCATTCGTCCCACGGTGGAGGCTTTGGGCGACATCACCCACTCGCGTCATGTGGGGATCATGGCGACACAAGGAACCATTCGTTCTAGAAGTTATGATTTGGAGATAGAAAAATTCTTCCCCGACGTCACCGTCACTGGTTTGGCTTGTCCGATGTGGGTGCCGCTGGTGGAGTATGGGGAATTTGACAGTCCCGGAGCCGACTATTTCGTGAAGAAACGCATCGAAGAGATATTGCGCATCGACCCCGATATCGACACTTTGGTGCTGGGTTGCACGCACTACCCTCTCCTGCTTCCTGCCATTCTGCGCCATGTGCCGCGAGGCATCACCGTTGTGCCACAAGGCGACTATGTGGCGCATTCACTGTGCGACTATTTGCAGCGTCATCCCGAAATGGAAACGCGTTTGGCGAAAAATGGTAAGGTGGAATTTCTCACTACAGAAGAGCCCAAAAAGTTTCGCGAGAGTGCCACTATCTTTATGCCCGATACAGACGTGAAGGTGGAACAAATCACCCTATAAATGCGCCTTTTCTCCAGGCACTAGCACAGATCTATAACATTTAACGTCTTACATTATGTCAAAAAAGACGACTAAGCGCCTCACCAAGAAAGAGGTGCGCAACAAACTACTAGTACTCTTCGAGCATAGCCAAGGTCAGCAGCTCGAGGTGAAAACAATCTTCGGAATGGTGGGTGCACTCACTCACCCTGCAAAGATGCTTGTGCTCGATGTGCTCAAAGAACTCGTGTTAGACGATTTTCTTTCCACCGATCAGAGAGGAAATTATCGTCATGCTGAACGCGCAGCGCAACTCATTGAAGGGGTTTTTCGTCGCAAGCGCAACGGACACAATGTGTTTGTGCCCAACGATGGCGGAAAAGAACTCCTCGTGACGGAACTCAATGCGCATCATGCGCTTGATGGTGATGTGGTACGTGTGTCGATGGTGGCGCGTCGTCGCAGTCACACGCAAGAGGCAGAAGTGGTGGAAATCATTCGCCGTGCAAAAGACACCTTCGTGGGACGTCTTCACGTGGAACACGACCGCTATGGTTTCTTGCTCACTGAACGACAAATCGGTGCTGACATCTTCATTCCTGGCGACTTGCTCCACGGAGGAAAGACGGGCGACAAAGCGATTGTGAAAATCGTGGATTGGCCGGATGACACCAAGAGTCCGCGCGGAGAAGTTGTGGACGTCTTGGGACAAGAAGGAGAAAACGACACGGAGATGCACGCTATTTTGGCGGAATATGGACTCCCCTACACCTATCCCGAAAATGTGGAACGTGCTGCCGATAAACTCCATCCAGGCATTACGGAAGAAGAAATCGCTAAACGTGAAGATTTTCGTGAAATTCCTACTTTCACCATCGACCCGCGCGATGCGAAAGACTTTGACGATGCACTCTCCATTCGCCGTCTTTCAGACGATGTGTGGCAAGTGGGAGTGCACATTGCCGACGTGAGTCACTATGTGCTCGAAGATGGCGTGATAGACCAAGAGGCTTTGAGTCGTGCTACGAGTGTCTATTTGGTGGACCGCACCATACCGATGCTCCCCGAACGTTTGTGCAATTTCATTTGTTCGCTGCGTCCTAACGAAGAGAAACTGGCTTATTCAGTGATTTTCGAGATGAACAACGAAGCGGAAGTGTTGCGCGCAGATATTGCTAAAACCGTGATTTGCAGCGACCGCCGTTTCACCTACGAAGAGGCGCAAACCATCATTGAGCGCAACGGACAGGCTTCTCCCGATGATTTGGCACTTCCTGGCGAACATCCCGAAGTAGACGGATCGAAGGAAAATCCACAGGGAGAATGGGCGGCAGAGATATTGCAACTCGACTATTTTGCAAAACAGTTGCGCGCTAAGCGTTTCAAAGGCGGTTCCATTGGTTTTGATCGTCCCGAGGTGCGCTTTGAAATTGATGAAAAAGGACATCCCACAGCCACTTATGTCAAGATTGCGAAGGACGCCAACAAACTGGTGGAGGAATTTATGCTCTTGGCAAACCGTACTGTGGCTGAAAAGGTGGCGATTGTGCCGAAGGGAAAGCAACCCAAGGTATTGCCTTATCGTATCCACGATGTGCCAGATGCCGAGAAGATGGAAAAACTTCGCGGATTTGTGGCAAAATTCGGGTACAAGGTGCGCACCGAAGGTTCAAAAACAGACGTTTCCAAGAGCCTCAACAACTTGCTTGCTGACGTGAAAGGCAAGAAAGAGGAACACGTGGTGGAGATGGTGGCGCTTCGTGCGATGATGAAAGCGCGCTATTCGGTGCACAACATAGGTCACTATGGTCTGATGTTCCGCTATTACACGCATTTCACCTCTCCCATTCGCCGTTATCCCGACTTGATGGTGCATCGTCTGTTGGCTAAATATGCAGAAGGAGGTCGCTCTGTGAGTGCAAAGAAATATGAGGAACTCTGTGAGCATTGTTCTGAGCGAGAATTGATAGCTTCAACCGCGGAGCGCGCGAGCATCAAATACAAGCAAACAGAGTTTATGGCTGATCGCATCGGTCAGGAGTTTGATGGTGTCATCTCTGGTGTCACGGAGTTTGGTATCTACGTGGAAGACGTGCTTTCGAAGTGCGAAGGTATGGTGCCGATGCGCGATTTGTCTAGCGACTACTACGAATTTGACGAAGATAACTATCGTTTGGTGGGTCGTCGCACCCGAAGAGTCTACAATCTCGGTGACAAAGTGCGTTTCCGTGTGGAGCGCGCCAATATGGAACGTCGTCAGCTAGATTTTTCGATTATCGAAGAAGACAGTTTGATGACTTTCGACAGTCTGTCGAGTGCTGCGCGAAGTGTGTTGCAGTCGCAACGTGGACTCACTCCCGAACGCTTTGGTAAGAAGAAGGCGAACAAGCGCGCAAAATCTTCTGGTAAGTCAGCTTCGGCATCTGGCAAAGGCAAGAAGGCTGCGAAGAAGGCAAAGAAGTCTAAGAAGCGCAAATAAGCACCTCGCTTGTCTGGTCTAACAAAAGAAACAATCCCCCACAAACCAACAAGGATTTGTGGGGGATTGT
>CAJPLH010000136.1 GCA_905371275.1 Prevotellaceae bacterium | reverse complement strand
GAAGTTGCGTTGAAAAGTTTTCAAAAAAGGTGTCCCCTCAATGGAAACACCCATCGTGCACTGCGAGGATGTCTAGCAGAGCTACGGAATAAAACTAATGTCGTTGTCGGCGAACGGAGAGCGTTCCCGACTGATTGTTAGTGGTCTTTGGTTTTGGAGTCTTTGGAGCTTTGGGAGTGGTGGTTTTGACTGAGGAACGACGACTATTGCGACGACTTTTCGAAGGAGTTTCCTCTTTTTCGTTTGTCATTGCTGAGTCACTGGGTTGAGTCACCTCGTTGTCGGCATCTTTGACCAAAGATTGCTCTTTGCTTCCCCAAATACGTTCTTGAAAATCTTTGATTTCTTGTTCTATGCGTTCGCGAATCTTGTTTTGCGCCGAATCACTCACAGCCATTTGTGCAATGGTTTTGTCTTGAAGATTCTTCGTTTGATAAATATCTCCGTGATAGCGTGTCGTGTTGAAGTAATCGTCTGCAGAAATCTCTGACGCATTGTTGAAATTGCTAGCCATGAGCGAGAGTTTTGCAAGATGTGGAGCCGCTTCTTCGTAGTTGACCCAGAAAAGCGGAGTTGATTGCAACTGACCATCTCCGAAATCGCTCACCACGATGGGACAGAGTGCTAAAACTTTAGAGCGGAACGTACCGGTTTGCTGATCGAAATAGATGCTTTCTTTGAGGTAATAGCGTTTCACGTCTTCAGAGGGAATATCTGCGTCATTCACGCGCAAACGTCCTTCATTGGCTTCGTAGAAAATGTGGTTGTCGTCCATGATTTTCTTTCCCTTGACGATGTGTTTCTCATCGAAATGCTCGATAGCGTCGGGAGTGTATTCGTAAGCGTGAATTTTCCCTTTGAGAATCAGATGAAAGAGATAGACAAACAGATTCACGCGTCCGGAAGCTGGAGTGATGGGATAATAGAGCGGAGCGTTGGCATCTTCGCTGAGTTTTAGCATACGATAGACATCGCGTCTCCAGGCTGCATTTTCAGGCATTGGAGCTGCGGTGGGAAATTCGCGGATGCTTCCACGTTGTGCAGCAGCTTTCCGCTGAGGATTTGTGGAAGAGTTGTTGTCTTCTTCGGCAGAATTCGGTACATCTTGTGTGTTCTGCGCGTTTTGTCCTGCATTTGCCGCACCCTTGGTTGCTTCTCGCAAGCGTGCAGGAGGTTGCGCCACACTGTGTGCAGCGAAAAAGAGCAGAATAAGGGAGAATAGTATTCTATGCATAGTTATATGGGGTTAGAGGAACTAGACGAACTATAAGGTCTTGAAGGACTAGAAGAGCTAGAAAGACTAGAAGTTCTAGAAAAACTAGAATCACTAGAAAATCTAATCTCTAACGTCTAACCTCTAATTTATAATGACTTCTATCGATCCATTGAGGGTTCTTTCGATACCATCAGGACCCACTGCGTGAACATTGCTGATGTAAAAACGTTTACCACGTGAAAGACCACGGATAAGTTCGCGTTGCGCGTCTGTGAAATTCGCGCCAGCAGAAGGTCGAGGTAGCACATTACCAAGACGATCGAAGAACACACATTCAAAGGATTGCACGTGGAAAGGAATGTTCAGCAAACCATCATCAATAGCCGCATCCAATTTAGTGGCACCCACAATGCTACCTTTTGCAATGCGTCCACCGCGGAATTGATCATTTCCCAGTGAAATGAACGCTTGAGGATCAGGGAGTTTGCGCACTTTGAAGGAGAATGCCCCCATTGTTTGCGTTTTTCCACCCACTTCACCCGTAACAGTGAACTGCACCTCTTGTCCCACGTGAGCAGGACGCGCCACATATTTGCCATTACCACGCGAAGAGAGCGAACCACCCGTCATAGCAAGATGAATCTTGTCGGAAGAAATGCCCGAAGCACTCACCGAAATTGGGTTATCGTAGCCAGCATACAAAACGTTCATCAAGTCGGCAGCCACAGTAGCCCCAGTGGGAGGTGCAATCACCGTATAGCGTTGAGAGAAATCGCGGCGCACCATCTCGCCAGATGCGTTGGGAAACGTGATATATCCGCGGAAATCGTAAGTACCCGGTGCACCCACGCGGAAATTATATTTACCGTCAGCAGAGATGCGACGACCATTCACGAAGATTTCAGGACGTTGTGTCGTGTCCACCGCAGCCATAAAGATATGCGAGCGGAATTCGTCACCCGGGAAGAGTGTAGTTGCCTCGGGCAACACATAAGCATTGAGTTCGTTCACACGAATATCCTTCACCCCAATGTTTGCGGCAAGTGTGTGTAGCACCTCCCCTTCAGCTTTGCGCACATCGCTTTGGAGTTTACTCAACATCGTGATAGCAGCCACAGAAGGCATCGATTCAAACATATATTCTTGCCAATTTTTCCCCATATTGTCCGTAGATTTAGGAACATCAGTAGAAAGATTAGCTGCCACAATAGCTTGTCTGCGACGATCGGTGATGAAAGCCGTCACAAAATTGCGGTATTGATTGATGCGTTCAAAGAGTTTTTTACCGCGAAGCGTTGTTGGATTGAGCATCACCGCAGCAGCCCCCTCCAAGTCCTCTTTGTTGCGAAGCGCAGTAGGATTTCCTTTCGCGCCATCCACTTCGCGCGCAATCGCCCATTTCAGTTCCTCCACCTCTTTGCACAAATTGTCGGAAGCCAACTTCACCGCTTGCGCCTTATCCCAAAAAGGCTTCACCTTCGTAGGGTTAGCACGATATTGTTGCGCAAAATCAGCCAATATCGCCTCATTTTCTTGTTCCGCGTTCGAAGTTGTGCGCGTCAAACTCTCGCCCACAAGGTCAAATCCTTTGAGCACGTCGGTAGACACATTGAGTGCCAACATAGCCATAAGCACGACATACATCAGATTGATCATCTTTTGTCGCGGCGACACTGGACGTTTCTTTACAGACATTGTAGGCTAAAACTTTATTCTAAATTGATAATTGTAGACAGAGCGTGAGGTGTAGTGATGAAACAAAGACGAACGTTGAAGTCTTATTGCGCTTCGTTGGTAGAAGCCATCGGATTTCCCATCACGTTGAGCGTCTGCATCATACGAGTGTAGATGCGGTTCACCTCTTCAATCTTTGCAGCAAGTTGTTGTGTTTGGTTGTTGATTTCTTCGATAGTTGTCACCTGTCGTGAAATCGATGCAAAATGCAGGTCGTACACCTTGTTGATACCAATGAGTGTACGGTTGAGATTTTCCATCTCTTGCGAATCGCGCGTCAGTCGTGCACTCTGTTCATCCACTTTAGAGAGCGTTTCGTTAAGTGTGCGGAGTTTAGCGATGTAATCTTCCGTAGCCGCTTCCATTTCGGGAGAAAGCACAGCTTGCGTGCGGCGGAGCAACTCATCATTTGCCAAACGAATAATCGTAGAAAGTTGCTGTGCACTTTGCGCCACACTCTCTTGTCCCTCGGGAGCTTCGTAGTGTGCAGCAATAGCTGGAGCCACCGTCGTCGCCACCTCGGAAACCACCGCAGGAGCAGCGTCTGTTTGTTGAGCCGAGCAAGCCTCTGTTGTAGTTGAAGGTTGAGAATTATCGTTGTTCAACTCAGGTAAATCCAAAGTTTCTCCTACAAACTCTTCTTTCATCGGCATTTCTTGCGCAACAGTCATT
Source organism: Prevotellaceae bacterium (assembly GCA_905371275.1). Classification (GTDB taxonomy): domain Bacteria; phylum Bacteroidota; class Bacteroidia; order Bacteroidales; family Bacteroidaceae; genus Alloprevotella. The sequence continues at coordinate 1,812 of CAJPLH010000136.1, read as the reverse complement.
CCCTCTGCGCGTTCAATCTCCTCGTCCGTTTCAAAATCCTTAGGCAAGTCCTTGCCAATTTCCTTTTTGTCAAAAGGACGATCGAAAGCAGCGAGGAAAAACACCAAAGCCTCCGTGCCCATACCCAAGAACAACATAATGTTGCCCCCTGGCAAGTGCGTAAGTTTGAAGAGTGCGCCCAAAATCACGATGGCAGCACCCCAAGAATAAGCATAGTTGAGGAAAGTTTGACCCGGCACACTGTCCATCCAGTGCTGCAAACGAGTGACGATGTTGAGTTTGGACATCTTGTTTTGATGTTAATGTTTAGACATTTATCAGCGAGTAGACCACTTTTCGCGTTTATTTCTGTTTTTTGGTTGAGGCCGAAGCACTCACCGTTGCTGCCTTCGAGCGAACGCAGCGGAAACCGATGTAAGAGCGAGGTTGATTTTGATATTCCCACGTGCGCCAAGCCGAGCGGATGTAAGAGAGCGGATCTTTCCACGAACCACCGCGCACACTCTTGCGTTTCAAGAAATAAGGATCTTCTTTCGCCGCATCGTATCGCAATTCAGGATTGACATCAGCCATAGATTGCACCCCCGACTCCGTGAACACCGTGTTTGTCCATTCCGCCACATTACCGGCCATATCGAACAATCCATTTTCATTCGCGCCATATTGACCAGCGCGCGAAGTAATTAAATTGCCATCTTCCGTGTAATTACCGCGGTCAGGTTTGAAGTTGGCAAAGAAACAGCCATTTTTGTCCTGAGTGGCAGCCCCTTCCCAAGGATAGGTGTGTCCTTCCTTGCCGCGAGCCGCATATTCCCACTCCACTTCCGAAGGCAAGCGGTAGCGTTGAATGTAGCGCGCTTCTGGGCCCATGCCACGAAGCAGAAAGTCAGTGCGCCATGCGCAAAAAGCCTGTGCTTGTTCCCACGTCACGCCCACCACAGGATAATCATTATAGGCAGGGGATGAGAAATAATTCTTCAAATACGTCCCATTGTTCGCATTGGGGAAATCGTTCACCCATACAGTGGTGTCGGGATAAACAGGAACGATGTAAGTATTCAAGAAATCGTAGAGCGAAGAAAGTGGACGATTGATGGTTTCGCGCACAATCTCGCCATTGTCGTTGATGTAAGCCGTATCTTTTGAAATCATCACCGGCGCTTCGCTCGTGTCGAAGTCGGTGTTCAAATTGCGTTCTTTCGGATCCAAGCGATATTTGCGCAAAGCCGCCTTCTCATAGTCAAACACCTCATAGCGATAGTTCAATTGGCGCGTGTCGAGCATCTTTGTTCCATCGATGGGATGCGTGCGATACACACTGTTGAGCGCGCGTTCCTGATCTTCGTTGGGTTTGCGCCAAGGGAGTGGTTTATTCCAATTGAGGTGAGGTTTCACGGGGTCGCCATATTTGTCCACCTCGATTTTGTAAGTCTCATCACCGCCGTAAGCCGGATTAGCCATGCGTTCGCGCAAAATGCTGTCGCGCACCCATTCCACAAACTGGCGATACATCGAGTTTGTCACCTCCGTTTGATCCATCCAAAAACCATCCACAGAGATGTCCTTCTGTTGATTAGGCAATCCCCACAAACTGTCGTTTTCGGTGAGTCCCACTTTCAGATAGCCGCGTTTCACTTCCACCATGCCATAAGGCGTGGGTTCGAGCGGCACTGACGAACGTGTGCCTGTCACCTCGCCACCATTGCGCATAGCCAGCGAGTTACCGCTAAAACAAGAGGTAAGCATTGCGGTGAGCATCAGCAAACCAGCGAAGAGCGAAGAAATATGTCGATGAGTTGTTGTCATATTCAT
>CAJPLH010000135.1 GCA_905371275.1 Prevotellaceae bacterium | reverse complement strand
CACCAAACAATTCGCCCTTTTATATTGAAATCAAGGCATCATCTGCGGTTTTCTGTCATCTTCTGCGGTTTTTCATTCATCATTTACCTCACTCGAAGAACACATCGGCTATCACTTTTTCGTAATCCGCGCCAGATAAGCCGTAGAAGTGGTGTCTTGGCGCAAAATTTCTACTTCATAGTTATACTTTCGCGCTTCAAGCGTCAAAGTTTCGCTGTCAATATAGAGCCAATTGAAAGGTTCTCCCTCCACGGCTTCATAACTCATACGATAGTCCACTTCGCCATAATATCCTTCCACCCCCGTGAGATCGAGGAATCCGTCCTCGTCTTCATAGATATACGACAAATCGCAAGCATCAGTGATGACACTTCCACCAGGTGCGAGCAATATATCGAGACGCGCGAAAAAAGCAGGAAGCTCATTGAGTCCTCCACAAATGCCTAGACCATTCATCAACATAAACACCGTGTCGAAATCCTGTCCAAAATCATCTGTAAAGAAATCGGCCAAATGCACTTGTTGTACGCCCCTCAAGCGCATCGCTTCCACACATCCAGGACTCACGTCTATCGACACCACATCGGGCACTTGCTGTTGGAGTGCCAGCGCGTGACATCCGGCTCCGGCACCTACATCGAGTACTCGACCACGCGCATAACTGAGTGCAGCGCGTTCCAACAAGGGCATTTCGGCCACAGTGCGAAAAAGATGTTCAACGGGCATCTCGTCATCATCGAAAATAGTGGAGCGAACGGTGATGGCTGCTGCTTTGCCGTTTTTCAAATAGTCGAGCACGGCTTGTCCCATAGGGTCGTGCAAAGGGGAAATCGTCATAAATACAAAGGAATAAGAGAGAAAGAGGATTTTTCTTGATGCAAAAATAGTCAATATATTCTGCAATAACAGCCATTGAGGAGAAAAACCTACAAAGTTTTAAACGAAACAGGATTCACTTCGCTTTGTCGAAAGAATAGTTTTAGCAAACTCTTTTCTCATCCTATTCGCTATTTCAACCTCATCGGTCATTAGTCCGTAATAGTGCCCTTGCAAAAACACACCTGTTATTCATTCAAGCAAAACAACACGTTGTTTTCCATAAAACGACACGTCACTTTCATTAAAACAACACGTTGTTTTCCACAAAACGACACGTCACTTTCATCAAAACAACACGTCGGTTGAAGAAAAACAAGTGCAAGGCATTTTTTTTGATAGAAAAATAAATTGCGACCCCTTTAATAGCAAATCCTTCCTAATCGACCAATCAGCATACCTCAATACCCTTGCTACGCGCGCACGCGTACGCACACATTACAGGGATTTTTTGTTTTTTGCTGTCACAAGTGTCACACTACAAAGGTATCTCATTATATTTCAATAAAATAGGGAACTACCAGAAACAATAGTCGATAAAGGAATATAAAAACATCTGTTCAGCACGCAAAATTTCATCATTTCATCCCCACTAACTAAGCATTTTTCTCATTCGAACTCAGGAACTCTCTCATAAAGGAGATGCTGTAAAACGAGTTTTGTAACCCTCCCTTGTGACACTTGTGACAGCAAAAAATGAAAAACTCTGGGAATGCGTGCGCGTATATACGCGCGCGAAGCAGCTCCCTAATCGCGTAGCCCGACGACAATCACTCAAACTCCCACTTCGCAAAGGAAAAACAAAAGAAACAACATCATTTCACGCACAGACCCCGTGAAATTAACTTTCACCAACCCATATATTTATAGACACGCTCCACGAGAACAAAAAAATCACTCTTCAACTTGCGTCAAAGAGTGACTTTCGTACTTCGAGCCGGGGTCGAACCGGCACAGGTTTCCCTATCGGTGTTTGAGACCGACGCGTCTACCGATTCCGCCATCGAAGCATTTGGCAGCACTAGTAGTGCGAACGTGATGCAAAAGTACTACTTTTTTCTATTCCCACCAAATCTTTCCTCAAAAATCTTCGTCTGATGATGTATTTCTCTATTATTTTCTTCGTCATATCATTGCTTATCGCTATATTCGCTGTAGTTATTTCATTTCATTCAATGATGAGAACTCACGATTATTGCATCATTTTGGCAGGTGGCCAAGGTCGCCGCCTTTGGCCAGTGAGTCGTGCGCAACATCCGAAGCAGTTCATCGATTTCTTCGGCGTGGGTCGCACTCTTCTGCAACTCACTTTCGACCGCATCTCACGTTTCATACCTATTGAAAATATCTATGTTTCCACGTTTGCGGACTATGTTCCACTCGTGAAAACACAACTACCAGAACTCAAGGTAGAACAGATTTTGGCAGAACCGGCGCAGTTGTCCACTGCTCCAGCTGCGGCTTGGGCGTCGTGGTATATTGGTCAGCGCGATGCAGAAGCTTGCATAGTGGCTTCGCCTGCCGACCAGTTTATCACCAACGAAATGGCCTTCAAACAGGAATTGGAACAGGGCTTGGACTATGTGCGCCTACATCCGCAGTTTTTGGCGATGAGTGTCAAGGCTTCTACCCCCAACACTGCTTACGGATATTTGCAAAAGGGACAGACGATTGACGACTGCCGCTTCACACGCAAATCGTTTACAGAAAAACCACCCATCGATTTTGCTAAAACATTTGTGGAAAGTGGGGAATTTCTGTGGAACACGGGTCTTTTCCTCTGGCACGTGCAGACGATGGCGCCACACGTTTCGGAATTGCTCCCAGGCATTGGCCTGAGTGCTGTGCAACTCACGACAGAAGAGGCACAAACGGCATTGGCGCGCTACTACCCTGCTGCGGAATACGCAAGCATTGACTCTGCACTCCTCGATCGCGACTGGCCTACGGTGGTGCAAGAATGCTCCTTTGGTTGGCGCGACGTGGGTTCGTGGCCGGTGATGAAAGAAGTGCACAACACTGACGGCGACGGTAATGCGACTGTGGGCGGTGCTGGTGTGATATTCCAAGGCACGCGCCGCACGTTGGTACACCTTCCTCAAGGGGTGGGAGCTGTGGTGCGCGGACTTGATGGCTTCGTGGTGGCGCTCGAGGGAAATATGCTGATGATTACTCCCACTGACGAACCAGCTCACACGAGACAGTTGGCAAACACGGCTCAGCTGAAGTTGGGACAAGAATTTGGTTAAAGTATAGGTGCTTGATAAAGGGCAAACTGCTGCGTTGTTTTCGATGTTCGGCTTCGGTCACGTACTTCAGTACGCTCCCATCAGCCTCAATCTCAACGCCTTGCATTTTATCCCTTTATCAAACACCCCCATAACATAACAAAAGAACAGACTTCATAAAGTTGGTTTCGATATGGAGTTTTGGTAACGTTTCAACTATCCCACAAGACTCTACATTTATCACTTAATAAAATACCCAACGGAGGTGTTGCAAAAACGAGTTTTGCAACACCTCCGTATATATTATATATTGTATGTGTAGAAAATATGAGGACTAGAAACCGAGTTTGAGTTGTCCTGTCAAATCGTCCATCAAGTCCGATTCGCTCTGCGAGGGGGTGGGTGCATCTTGTTGCAAACCCTCATCGTCGGCTTCAGCGTCTTCTGCATTGTCGGTGGGTTCAGGGAAACGAGTAGGCTCAAGTTGTTCCACAGAGGCGACATTGAAGGTGGTGACGCGTTTTCCTTTCGCCTTAAATCCTTTGACAGCGATGAATTCTTCGGCATCCACAATGAGCGGTTCGCGGAAATCATCGGGCGCAGCATAATTGATTTGGAAACGTGGGAAGGCTTGGTCGGTGAGGGCAACAAATTTGCAATGTGGATTGTCGCCCATAAAGTTCTGATGACGAGCCTGAGTGGCACGTTCAAAATTGAAACGTTTGAGATAGAGATTATTGTCGTTGTCAGCATCATAGAGCACAGCTGTCCAGACTTTAGTTTCGTCAAACTTCTCTACGCGCAACAGTCCCGTGCTTTCGTAGTGGTTGTTGGGGTCGAAATTGGTGGTATAGAAATCACCATTTTCCAGCACTACGAGTACCATATCTTCGCTATAGAACTCACCAAGATAGTCACCGCGTTCATCAAAATTGAGCCGCTGCACATCGTGGTCGAACCACACTTTTCGTCCTCCCAACGTGGAACTTCCGTGCGATTTGAGGGTGATTTTGTGCACGTCGAGTCGGGTGAGGAGATTACCGCGAGAACCACGACCTTTCACTGCGAGTTCGCTGAACGATTTTTCAAACGAGATGCGACGCAGTTTGGGATTGGGTTTCAAAGTGACCTTGATGGTTTCGGCTTCCCCATTGGGGTTGGCAGTGAAATAGTGGATTCGAGAGCCGGGTTCGCCTTGCGTTGCATCGTATTCGCGATCGTGGATGATGCTCGTCACATTGAAACGCTTCACATAGTACGGACCGTCTATTCCATCGCGATAAGCCACATTGTAGACCGTGCGTTGGTCGTTCTTTTTGAAAACGGCAATGTGCACAATTTCGGCTTTCTTGTTGTCGGCTTTGGAGCGTTCGGTTTCGCCAATGTAAACTTTTTCGGCTACTCGGGTCACCTTGTAGGTGCCATCGCGATAGAAGATGATGACATCGTCGATGCTGGAGCAGTTTTCCACAAATTCGTCCTTTTTCAAGGCCGTTCCCATAAATCCATCAACGCGATTAACATAGAGTTTCTCGTTGGCTTCCACCACTTTAGCGGCTTCGATGGTGTCGAAGGATCGAATTTCTGTGCGGCGCGGATGTTCGGCAGCATATCGGTCGTAGATGGTGGTGAACCAATCGATGGTGACATCGGTGAGATGGGCAAGGTCGTGGTCAATCTGCGCTAATTCGGCTTTGATGCGCGCGATGAGTTCATCGGCTTTGGCTTTGTTGAACTTGAGGATGCGCGCCATCTTGATTTCCAACAAACGCAGGAGATCTTCGCGCACCACTTCTCGCACAAAATCGGCTTTGAAGGGTTCGAGTCGACTGTCAATATGTGCCAATGCAGCGTCTATGTTGGCAGCATTTTCGTAGGCTTTGTCTTTATAAATGCGTTCGTCGATGAAGATACGTTCCAAGGAAGCAAACATCATACTCTCCAACAATTCTCCACGGCGAATTTCCAACTCACGCTTCAGCAGGGCTTTGGTGTTGTCGACATTGCTTTTGAGCACATCTTTGACGGTGACGAAGCGCGGAGTGTCTTTGTCGATGATGCAGCAGTTGGGGGAAATGCTCACTTCGCAATCGGTGAAGGCGTAGAGGGCATCGAGGGTCTTGTCACTCGACACACCGGGGGAAAGATGGATGAGAATCTCCACATTCTCTGCGGTGAAGTCTTGGATTTGACGGATTTTGATGCGCGTTTTGTCGGCGGCTTTCTTGATGCTTTCGCAGAGAGAGTCTACCGTTTTTCCGGAGGGGAGTTCGGTGAGGGCGATGGTTGTGCTATCGCGCTTTTCCACTCGTGCACGCACCTTGACGGCTCCTCCGCGA
>CAJPLH010000134.1 GCA_905371275.1 Prevotellaceae bacterium | reverse complement strand
CGCATTGCAAAGGTTTCGTTTTCTGCCACGGAACAACGCGACATTGAAGGCAACTATCACAAGATGAGTTATGACGATTTGTTGCGCGATTTCCCTGGCATTGATTGGAATGCTTATCTTTTGATGCAGAATTTTCCCGCTGTCACAGAAGTTTCTGTCAATCAACTCCAACCCATTCACGAAGTGGAAAAGTTGTGGAGCGAGAGTAGCATCGAAGCGTTGAAGAACTACGTTGAGTTTTTTGTCATTGATGATGCTTCTAATGCCTTGAGCGATGACTTCCGTCGTGCAAACTTTGATTTTTATGGCAAAGTGATGTCGGGTTCAGAACAAGACCGTCCTCGATGGAAACGTGCGGTGGGCACTGTGGAAGGTGTGTTGGGCATGGCAGTCGGCAAAATGTATGTGGAACGCTATTTCCCCGAACAGTCTAAACAGCGTATGCTTCAGTTGGTGAAGAACCTTCAAGTGGCACTTGGCGAACGTATCCAAGAACAAAAGTGGATGGGAGCTGCCACAAAGGCTGAGGCGCAAAACAAACTCAATAGTTTCTATGTCAAAATCGGATATCCCGATAAATGGCGCAGTTATGATGGTTTGCACATTGACGAATCTCTATCATTCTATGAAAATTTGCAACGCGCTGCTGCCTTTGCCAACGACGACGAAGTGCAACGCAAGGTCAATAAACCCGTGGATCGCGATGAATGGGGAATGACACCTCAAACTATCAACGCTTATTATGATCCCACAACCAACGAGATTTGTTTCCCTGCTGGTATTCTCCAACCTCCTTTCTTCACAGCTGATAGCGATGATGCCATCAATTATGGGGCTATTGGTGTGGTGATTGGTCACGAAATGACGCACGGTTTTGACGACCAAGGCGCACAGTTTGACAAGGATGGCAATTTGCGCAACTGGTGGACTGAACAAGACAAAAAGAACTTTGAGCAGCGCACACAACGCATGGTTCGCACCTTTAATGCTGTAGAAGTTTTGCCTGGCGTGCATGTGAATGGCGCCCTCACTTGTGGTGAAAATATTGCAGACCATGGCGGCATCAAAATCGCTTATCAAGCGTTCCAAAAAGCACAAGCGCAAAATCCTTCGACTGTGAACGATGGTTTCACTCCCGAACAGCGTTTCTTCCTCGCTTATTCTTTGGTATGGGCAGGCAATGCGCGCCCCGAAGCCTTGCGTAATCGTGTGCGCACCGACCCTCACTCTCCTGGTCGTTGGCGCGTGAACGCGGCTTTGCCCCAAATTGACGCGTGGTATAAGGCTTTCAACATCAAGAAGGGCGACAAACTCTTCACTCCCAAAGCTAAGCGCGTGGATGTGTGGTAAGGAAGTGGTCTTTTCCATTACCAGTAAAACTTTAACGGTCTAATGACCGATTGGGTTTTAATAAGGTGGTCAGCGCACTCCTTTGTGGCTGACTGCCTTTTTCTTTTTTTCTTCAGATTTTGTTGCGATGCTCTACGTCAATAGTCAAATTCCCGCCATTGAAAGTTTGGCACGTTTAGGTTTTCCCCTCTGTGTGGGGCAAGAGCCTACTTTACCCACCGTGGGGTTACTCAATCTTATGCCACAAAAGCCGGAAACGGAGTTCGACTTCTGTAAGATGCTCTCTGCGGCTAACTTAGATGTTAATTTGGTGTTGCTGAAAATTCCTCATCAACACTACAAAACTACACCGCAGGCTTATGTGGATGCGCATTATGTGGATTTTGTTCCCTCGATGGCTGAGGCTTCGGAGGGTGCGCTTGTGTGTGGTTGTGGTGAGAAGCAGTTGCCGAGTATTGATGGGCTCATCGTCACTGGGGCTCCTCTGGAGCAGATGCTCTTTGAAGAGGTGCGCTATTGGAAGGAACTTCAAAACATTTGGGACTGGACAGCGCATTATGGTATTCCCACACTCAACATCTGTTGGGCTGCACAAGCCGCGCTCCATCATTTCTATGGATGTGGAAAGCGTGGTCTTGCTGAAAAATGTTTTGGCATTTTCGCGCAGCGCAATCTTGCTCCGCAACATCCTTTACTCTGCGGTTTGGGGGTGACATTCCCTATGCCGCATAGTAGGCACACCGAAGTTTATTGGGGAGATACTGACGCTGAAGCCACTTTGCAGGGTGGTGATACGCAATTTCTGCCCGAAGGGCTGGAGGTGCTGGCGGACAGTGAAGTGGGGCAGAGCATTTTCTACGATGCCACTCGTCAGCAAACTTTTGTGACCGGGCATTTGGAATATAGAGCCGACACCCTCGACGGAGAATACCGCCGTGATCTGGCAAAGGGGTTGCCCATTGCTCCCCCTCTCCATTATTATATAGAGGATAATCCCGAGAATGGTATCGACTTTTCTTGGGAAGAAACAGCTTTGTTGTTCTACCGCAATTGGTTAGTGACTCATTTGGGTGGTTCTATGTGCTAGGAGGATTTCCCTTGCTCTGGGGCAAATCAGGGCAACGTATTTGGCAAAGCGAGGAAGAATGAGTAACTTTGCACAAACATCACATTTAGACTATCGCAGCATAATATAGACACTTTATGATATCAGTAGACGGACTCACCGTAGAATTTGGGGGTACAACCCTTTTCAAAGATATTTCTTTTCAAATCAATGAGAAAGACCGCATCGCTTTGATGGGGAAAAACGGAGCGGGAAAAAGTACGCTCTTGAAAATTCTTGCTGGTGAACGACAACCCACGAAGGGTAGGGTGAGCGCGCCAAAAGATTCGGTCATTGCTTACCTACCCCAGCACTTGCTCACCGAAGATGGACGCACCGTTTTTGAAGAAGCTTGTTTGCCCTTTGAGCATCTCAAGGAGATGGAGGGGGAAATTGAGCTACTTAACCAAGAATTGATGACGCGCACTGACTATGAGAGCGAAGAGTATATGGCACTCATTGAGAAAGTGGCTGCGATGAGCGAGAAGTTTTATGCCATTGATCTCACACACTTTGAAGAAGATGTGGAGAAAATGCTGCTGGGATTGGGTTTTGAACGCACTGATTTCCAACGTCCCACGAGTGACTTCTCTGGAGGATGGCGTATGCGCATCGAATTGGCGAAATTGCTTTTGCAAAATCCTGATGTGCTCTTGCTCGATGAGCCGACCAACCACTTGGACATTGAGAGTATTGGTTGGTTGGAAAACTTCATTATGACTTCGGGTAAAGCGGTGGTGGTGATCAGTCACGACCGTAAGTTTGTGGACAACATCACGACCCGCACGATTGAGATAACGCTGGGACGCATCTACGACTATAAGGCGGGATATTCGCAATATCTCGAATTGCGTAAGGAACGCCGCGAGCAACAACAGAAACAATATGACGATCAGCAAAAGATGATTGCTGAAACGAAATTGTATATCGAGCGATTCAAGGGTACTTATTCCAAAACAAACCAGGTGCAGAGCCGTGTGCGTATGCTTGAAAAACTGGAATTGGTGGAAGTGGATGAAGAAGATACTTCGCGCCTGCGTCTGAAATTCCCTCCTTCTCCACGTTCGGGCAGTTATCCTGTGACGATGGATGCTGTGGGCAAGACCTATGGCGACCACGTGGTGTTCCAAAATGCTTCGCTCATGGTGGAGCGTGGCGACAAAGTGGCTTTTGTGGGACGAAACGGAGAAGGAAAATCTACGTTGGTCAAATGTATCATGGGACAACTTGAACACGAAGGTACGCTGACGCTGGGACATAACGTGCAAATTGGCTATTTTGCGCAAAACCAAGCCACTCTGTTGGACGGAGAAATCACTGTTTACGACACCATAGACAGTGTGGCAAAGGGAGAAATTCGTTTGAAAATCCGTGACTTGCTAGGTGCTTTCATGTTTGGAGGTGAAGAAGGAACAAAGAAGGTGAAGGTGCTTTCGGGGGGTGAGCGCACGCGTTTGGCAATTCTCAAACTCTTGCTCGAACCTTTCAATTTGTTGATTCTCGACGAACCGACTAACCACCTCGATTTGCGCACGAAAGATGTGCTCAAACAGGCTTTACAAGATTTTGATGGCACACTCATTGTGGTGAGTCACGACCGTGACTTCCTCGATGGCTTGGTGACAAAAGTCTATGAGTTTGGTGGAGGAAAAGTGAAGGAACACCTCGGAGGTATTTATGATTTCCTCGAAACAAAACGACTTGAAAATCTCCAAGAACTGGAGCGCAAGTCTTAATGTTCTTTGATATGTCTAAAGCTGATTTGACTTCCACTTACGATTTGCTCTTCTCTTTGTTGAGAAGTGCCTTATTGGGGGAAACTTGTCCCGTTGAAATTGACAATTTCGCTGCGCTGCTTCGTGAAGCACAGCGACAAGCTGTGGATGGGCTTCTCTATGCTTTGCCTCAATTGTCGGTTGGTGAAGCGGAACGTCCACTTCTGAAGCAATGGATTGGAGGACTTTTGCCGTTGGAAATGGCTAATCGTCAAATGAATCAAGTAGTGGTGGAGTTGGCACGCGCCTTTGATGCTGCTCACCTTCGATATGTTTTGTTGAAAGGTCAGTCGTGTGCTGCGGTTTATCCTCGACCTCTTTTGCGCCGTGCAGGAGATATTGACATATACCTTGCACCACAGCATTTTGAGGAAGCAAAATGTGTATTGCAAAATCTTGGGTTTGTGTTCGACCATCAAACACTTCTGCACGAGGTTTTTGAGAGAAAAGGCGTTACCGTGGAATTGCATCGCGCACTTCAGCCGATGCAATGGCCACCGGCAGTGCAACATTTGAAACAGATGATGCACAAGGAGGTAGACACCGTGGGAGAATGGCAACATTTTGTGGAAATTGATGGCTACAATGTTCCTATCCTTCCTCCGCATTTGAATATTGTTTTGCTCACAGCGCACATTATGGTGCATGCCACGCATCTCGGCATTGGTTTACGTCAACTGGTGGATTGGGGGATGGTGCTGACTACTTATGGTCATCGTTTGGACAGAGCATTATTGAAAAATGCACTCTCTCAACTCCATCTCACACGTTTTTATCGCATATTGTCTGCTTTCTCTGTGGAATATCTAGGTTTCTCTGCGCATCATTTTGATCTGTCGCTTCTGGAGAAAACTAATTCCACTAGTGTTATTCCTACACCAGCCACAGACTCTTCTCCCTCCTCTTCAGCTTCTTCTTTGGTTCCATCTTCAGATTCTTCTGCGTATTCGTCTTCTTCTATAGCTCCTTCTTCGAACTCTTCTACATATTCGCCTTCTTCATCAAACTTGAAGTATCCTTATAGCAGTTTTGACGCGCTTCGCGCAAAATCTCTTTTGAAGTGGAGCATCAAGGTGGGAAATCACGCAATGTTTGGTTCTTCCTTTTCTCGAAATGGAGGTTTTCTGGCTCATAGTTGTATTTATTTCTACAATATGTTGCTGCATTTTTGGTGGATTCCCACTGAATATCTCGGCATTCCTTGGTATATGCTGCGCAGAGCCTTGTACCGTCTGTCGTTTATGAAACACACCTAAAGAAAAAGTACCATCAAATCAGCCTGCAATTTGA
>CAJPLH010000133.1 GCA_905371275.1 Prevotellaceae bacterium | reverse complement strand
GCGTTTGTTCTGCATCCAATCGCTCAGTTCCTAACGTGCCAGCAAGTATAGCTGCAATGTAGTTACTTTTACCCGTTCCTTCTCCACCAGTGATACAGAAGAGATTGTCTTGTGTACCGAGAGGAACACCATTGACAGCGACCACTGACTTTGAAGCATCAGGTGGATTATCATAGTCTATTTCACAAGATTGCAATATCATCATCGTCTGTGCATACATTTGGGTAAATATATCAGAAAGTAGTGCCTTCAAGTCTTCAGAACCATTGCCTAAGGCAAAGTAATCGGATACATCTTTCTCCGACTTGTTACCCTGCAATGGTAAGGTCAGACTCAAAACCTTATATTGGGTAAGCGCCTCTGTTTGCCGTTTGGCTTCCCTTATACCAGTCTCATCAGAATCGTATAATATAATAATGTGTCGAAAGCGAAGCTGTAGTCCCTCAATGATATTCTCTGGAATCTGTGCCGACTCACTATTGAAGCAGATGGCATTGAATCCATGAGCGGTTAGAGAAAGAACATCTTTTTCTCCACCTGTGATGAATATCATATCGCCTTTGCTGGGCAACTGCTGGAAGCCAAACACATAGTCGTCCACTTTCTCACCTCCATAAAGGAAACGTAGCTTGCTTTTAGGGCGATAGACTTTCACAAACTTGCCCATACAGTAAGCAAATATAGGTTCTTCGAGTGTAGATACAAGCGTGAAAGGCTTACCTTGATTGGAGATAGACTCATAGCGAGTGAGTGCCTTTACATGGAAGCGTTGTAAGGTCTTAACATCGATACCATATTGACTCCAATAGTCTAGCTCCTCAGCCCCAAAAGATTGTTCAATTTGTTTGTACCATTTTTTCTCTTCCATTAACTTGGTCTCTTTAGGTGGTTGCTGAATAATTGGTTTTGGCGGTTTCATAACCATTGTACGCTGCTCATAACGTCCTTTCCTTTCTATGTGGACATTCAGTTGAAGGTCTCGAACAATGGTTTCGAGTACCTTAACAAAGTCTTTCCTTACATCCAATCCGAGCATTGTAGCCGCAAACCAAAAGCAATCACCAGAGTAGGCATCATTGCCAAAATCCTTCATGCGGTAGCAATCTGATTTGGAATCAAGATAGATGTTGCAGGAAGCACGCTTATCATCGTATAAAGGATTACGGAAATTACGTTTAGGCACAAAATCAGTTGGCATATAGAAACAGAACACCTCCAGTCCTTTGTTAGTCCTACTTAGTATTTCTTCTTTGATGTTCATAATTCTTCAAATAAGGTTTGAGAATCACCCATGTAGCCTTTAAGGACACCATCTTTGTAGGCGTTCAGACGTTGTAATGCCTCCAAACGGCGAAAGCCCTTGAATGTAGCCCTGCCTGTCTTTACAGAAAGGTAGAGTCCCTTGAATGGATAGACCACATGATTACTTGATACATATCGGTAAGGAATAGAGTTTGCCTCCCGCCATCTGGCAAGTGATGCCTTTGATATACCAAGCAGATGCAAGACATCTGCCGTACTTAACTCTATCTTCTCTTCTAATACAGAGTAGTCTCGCTTTAGCTCTCTGATAAAGCAGGCTATCTGTCTGAACTCTTCGCGAAGAGTTTGAAGCTCATTCATTATGGAATGTGTTTCATGGTTTTCCATCATCATTAAGTAAGTTTTGGCAAAGTTCTACAATAGCTGACAGAAATGGTTTCATTAGGTTCTCTTTGTCGTGTCTTGTTAGATGCCCTTTGAATTCTTCCATGAAGTTCACTATCTTTATTCCATCACTTGGCATAACCTTCATTAAAACCTTGATAAGTTCATCCTGTTCAATAGTTTCATAAAGATTCTCCACATAAGCTTTTGGCTTGGTCATAGACCCTATGGTTCCCAAAGGCAGATGGAGAATTAGAACTTCTTTTCCCAAACCTGCCGCACATTTCCGATATGTGCTGAGCCTAATGTCTTTTCCCATCTTGCAAGCCTTTAGGAAATTTGAATACTCGATACTACTTGCATGAGCAGCATCTTTTGCATTGACGCATGAAAGAGCTAAAGTTTCAAGCGTAGGACAACCGATGTACAGGTGCCCCTTTAGTTCTGAGTTGCTGTTTTTATTTGCCATAATACATTGGACTATAATGATTATGGCTGCAAAGTTCCTAATGAAATGAGCTTTTAACGGAATATCAAAATACCATTGTCTGGTAATATAATACCATTTATATATTGATTATCAGCTGTATATTACATGTGGCAAGGCTCTTCAGTGCACGGTGCAAGCCTATATATAGATAGGTCTTGCACCATGCACTGAAAAATTGTAGCCACAAGCTTTCTAAAACATTTTCACTCAAACATTTGGAAGATATATCATAATTTTGTAACTTTGAACCCGAAAACAAGAAGTCTATGCAACTTCTGTGCGTTCTCTCAAGAATATCTGAAATGGCTACAGATTGGCTACAGTAAAAATTGAGGTTCGGCTAAATTTCTGAATATCAAGGACTAATCTAGGTAAGTTCATTTACCTCCAGCTCCACAACACATCAAGGAGATGTTGCAAAACTCGTGTTTGCAGCATCTCCTTTTCATTTTTCACAAAGGAAATCTAGACTGAAAAGCCCCCTACAGAAGTACGTAACCCTAGCTGAGTATTGATAAGTCCCAATCAGTCATTAGACCATAATAGTGCTACTCGTAATTGAAAAGATTCCTGTTATCTTTCCAACTACGAGTAGCACTATTATGGTTTGATTTGGCTTTAAGCCTCGCAACTCTTGCAGCTTACGATGTTGCTCAGCAACTCCTTGCTGATACTTTGGCTACGTTGGTAGTACAATCCTTTGATTCCCAACTTCCACGCTTCAATAATCAACGCATTCACTTCGCGCACCTCAAGTGCAGAAGGAATGTTGATGTTGAGCGATTGACCTTGGTCAATATATTTTTGACGAATGGAAGCCTGAATGATCAGTTCGCGCTGAGAAATCTCTTTGAAAGTCTTGAAAACATCTTTTTCTTCTTGCGTCAAGAAGTCTAGATGCTGCACAGAACCTTGGTTGAGCATAATGTTGCGCCAAACTTCATCGTTGTTCTTTCCCTTCTCCTCAAGGAGTTCTTCGAGATAACGATTCTTACGAATGAAATTACCTTTCGACAGACCCGCTTTATAGTAGTTGGAAGAATAAGGCTCAATGCCTGGCGAAACTTGTCCCAAGATGGATGAACTAGAGGTCGTTGGCGCAATAGCCATCACTGTTGTGTTGCGATACTTCGTACCTTCGAAACCAGGAACTTCGTCAAAGATAGGCGCACATCCATAAGTTTGCGCTAAGGTAAGTGACGCCGCTTTTGCCTCTTCATTGATATGACGGAACACTTGAGTGGTCAATGTTTTGGCTTCCATTGACTCAAAAGAGATGCGATGTTTTTGCAACAAAGAGTGCCAACCTAGCACACCGAGTCCGAGAGCGCGGTGACGCTCAGCAAACTTGTTTGCCTGGCGCAAGAATGGGGAGTCTTTTGTCTTTTCAATAAACTCTGACATCACTGCATCCAGGAACCAAATAGCGAGTTGCACAGCATCTGTATCTTTCCACTCGTCCCAAAGTTCGAGATTCATTGAAGACAGACAGCACACAAAGCTTTCGTCTTCCGCATCAGGTAGTTGAATCTCATTGCAAAGGTTAGAGTGAGTGATTTCCAACCCTAAATGCTTGTAGATGTCAGGACGAGTTGCATTGACATTGTCAGAGAATTGGATATATGGCAATCCCTTTTGTTGGCGACTCTCTAATACTTTTGCCCAGATTTCTCGTTTCTCATGATCTCCATCAATCATTTCCTGCATCCAATAATCAGGCACGCACACAGCGTAAAAAAGATTTTGGATGGGGCTACCAATGTCTTTGATTTGCAAGAACTCCTTGATGTCTGGGTGGTCGATGTCGAGGTAAGCAGCAAACGACCCACGACGCGTAGCACCTTGCGACACCGTGTCCATCACAGTGTCAAACAAACGCATAAAAGAAACGGCGCCAGAAGACTTTCCGTTGTTGGTAATAGCAGCACCACGACCACGCAAACTGCCAAAATAGGCAGATGTACCGCCACCATGTTTGGTTTGCATCATCACCTCACCCAACTTGATAGTAATACCTTCGATGCTGTCTGGGATGTTGCAACCAAAACAAGAGATGGGAAGTCCACGAGATGTGCCAAGATTTGACCAAACGGGAGAACTGCAACTCATCCAACCTTTGTAGATGAGTTCGGCAAATCGTTCTTGCAATTCGGGGCGATATAAACGGCGCGCTGCAGCACCTGTTATACGATCAATGGCATCGTGAATCGTTTCGCCGTGGAGCAAATATCCGCGGTTCAACACGGCTTCTGATTCATCATTATACCACCAAGGTAGATCTTTAGTCATAGGAGAGTGAGGGGAGTTTAGAGAGAAGAGAGAGCTAAAACGCCCTCTTTATTAGGTTGGCAAAGCCGTTTCTTTTTTAGAACAAGCTGTTAGCTGTAAATGCCTTGTCGTGCTTAGTATAGGCAGTGGGACGTTTTGCAAAGAAATCGTCGAGTTCGTTGGCAAAAACATTTTCATCAAACCACAACATAGGCTTGTAGGCCTCATCACTGATATTGTAGATCTTGTTATAGCCAAGTTGTGCCAACGAGGTGTCCACGCGATACTTCATAAAGTCAAGCAGATTCTGTTTGGTAAAGAAGGATAGTTCGCCTTCTTCATAAATCCAATTGAGAAGCTCCACTTCGTATTCAAGATAAGCCTTTACAGTCTGTTCCACGACTTCTTGAGAAGGGCGAAGCTCAGGATGCTCCTTAAAGATTTCGGTGAGCAAGTAGACGCCAGCATCAGCGTGAGTTTGTTCATCAATAGATGTCCACGCAATGATGTTGGAAGTATTTCTCATCCAGCCTTTGAAATTCGTGAAAGAAAGGATATTGGCAAACTGCGAGAAAAGCGAAGAATTTTCAATCACGATGACAAAGAAGAGAAGCTTCTCTACAAATGTCTTTTTAGAATTGAAGTGATCTTCGATGAGTTCCAACTTATGTTGAAACACAGGAATCTCTATCAGCGCGGCAAACTCATCATTATAGCCCAGCACTTCGAGCAATTGAGAATAAGCCATTGCATGACGGTGCTCACATTCTGCAAAGGTAGCACCGAGTCCATTAAATTCTGGTTTTGGAAGATGCTTATAAAGATCTCCCCAGAAGGTTTTCACCGACACTTCCACCTGCGCAATACTAAGCAGACTACGCTTCACCACTTCTTTCTCTGTGGGGGTGAGATTTGAATGAAAATTCTGTACATCGGAAGTAAATTCCACTTCGCTGTGCACCCAAAACGTTTTATTCATCTTATCGACAAAGTCCATCGTCTCTGGATACTCAAACGGCTTGAAATTCACACGTTTATCAAATATACCCATTGTTTTTTCGTTTATTTTCTAGGCAAAGATACAACAAAAAAATAAGATTGAGCATATCATTGACTAAGGAAAAAA
>CAJPLH010000132.1 GCA_905371275.1 Prevotellaceae bacterium | reverse complement strand
ATTGGGGTTAAACAAAAATAGGCGACATCGAGAGGAGGTTAGGCAGAAAAAGAGCAAATGGATTATCTACTCACAATCAAGCACTTAGTTTTTATCGACTGAAGTAAAATATCACAGGGCATTTTTTTTTCAAAAAATAGAGGAGAGAAGTGATGAGAAATTAGTAACTTTGCTTGCTACTATAACGTATATCCCTTTGCCAATGCATACAATCTGTCCTACATACCACGTTCCTGTGCTGTTGCACCCCACTGTCGATGGCCTTAACATACGTCGCGATGGCGTGTATATCGATGCTACTTTTGGAGGTGGCGGACATAGTAGAGAAATCCTAGCACGATTGGGAAATGATGGTCGATTGTTTAGTTTTGACCAAGATGCGGATGCCGTGGCAAATGTGCCGGAAGGCGAAAATAGGTTGACCTTTGTGGCGAGCAATTTTCGTTTTCTCTCACGATGGATGAGATATTACGACTGCGCAGGCGAAGTGGACGGTGTGTTGGCTGACCTAGGGGTTTCGAGTCACCATTTCGATGCCGAAGAACGAGGTTTTTCTTTTCGTTTTGACGCTCCCCTCGATATGCGTATGAATGTGCGCGGAGGAAACACAGCAGCGCAAGTGCTGAACACGGCTTCGGAAGAAGAACTGGCGAAGGTGTTTCAGATTTATGGTGAGTTGAAAAATGGACGCAGACTTGCAGCAGCGGTGGTGAAACATCGAGGCGAACGTGCTTTTAGCACAATCAATGATTTGTTGCAAGTGGTGCAACCGTTGATGCCACGCGACCGTGAGAAGAAGGATTTGGCGAAGGTGTTCCAAGCGCTTCGCATTGAAGTGAACCACGAGATGGATGCACTGGAAGAGATGTTGCAAGCAGCACTCCGCGTGTTGCGTCCTGGTGGACGTCTTTCGGTGCTAACTTACCACAGTTTGGAAGACCGTATGGTGAAAAACTTTATGCGGTCGGGCAACATTACGGGTAAGGTGGAACAAGACTTTTATGGCAATCGTCTTTCTCCTTTGCGACCCATAAACAACAAGGTGATTGTACCCTCGGAAGAGGAACAACTGGCTAATCCGCGCAGTCGCAGTGCGAAATTGCGCATCGCAGAGAAATTATAGCTCGTGGGTGCATAGAAAGACATTAAGACTGAGTAAGTTTGTAGTATTTAGACTCTTCAATCAGAAACAATGAAAGAAGTAGATTTCGACATCATCATTCCCAAAAAAGAAGATATGGTGGCTCCGCAAGATGAGGACACACTAGCCCAATCGGACGATTCCAGCGTGGCGACATCAGATGAGGAGGAAACAGAAGACGTAAAAAAAAAGGAACAGGCAAATATGCCTCAAGATGAAGACGATAAGCCACAAAAAGAGGAGAAATCAACGGTGAATTGGCGCCAATGGTTGATGGAAGATGATGAAAGGCTGGATCGGGAAATGCTGAGAGAGTTTATAAAAAGCATCGAATTTACGACTTTCTTTCGCAACAACTGGAAAATCATTTTGGTGATTGTGGTTTATTCTATCATCTATGTTTCTATGGGATATTATCACCGCAATCTCTTGATTGAAAACGACAAATACACTCGTGAAGTGTTGGACAGACGCTACAAAGCCTTGACGCGATCAAGCGAACTGCATGAGCGCACACTTGGCTCAAAAATAGAAGACCAACTGCAAGACACTACGTTGCAATCGTCAACAGAAGCTCCTTACGAATTGCCCGTGAACGCAAAAGAAGATTAGGTAGTGGAGGTTTTCAAGAATAAAGAATACTGAGCGAGCAAAACGAGTTTCGCCAAAGATTAGCAAAACAAACGGATTAACATAAGCGTGTTCTGAATTGCAATGGATATACGATCAAAGTTATCGAAATGGTTGAATGAAAACATATACTCCGTAGTTTGGTATGGTTTCATCTTCGCCTTCCTCCTTGTTTTAGGGAAGACGGCATACATTATGTTTGTGGAACACGACTATTGGATGACGGTGAGTTTGAGATATGAGAAAAAACTCAAACCACTGCCGGCAACTCGTGGGAATATCCTTTCGGCAGACGGACAGGTGCTGGCGACTTCACTCCCCGAATATCGACTTTTTCTTGACCCGATGTCGTGGGAGCCTGACTCGGCTCGTCGCGTGAAAGACCAAGTGGTGCGCGACTCTATTCTGAACACCAAATTGGACAGTATGCTCACGGGAGTGAAACACATTATTCCCGACTTTGATGTGGAAAAAACGCGTGAAGCCATACTCAAAGGACGCAAAAATCGCAGTCACTCTATTTCTTTGTATCCGAAACGTGTGACGTATATTCAACTGACTGAACTGAAGAAATTACCTTTGCTCAACCTCCCTCTGGGAAAGAGTGGGTTTTACACGGAAGAATATCGTCGCCGCAAGAATCCTTATGGACGCTTGGCGATCCGTACCATCGGAAGTTTGCGCAGCGAAAACGACGAACCGCTCAACGGGTTGGAACTTGCTTTTGACTCCCTACTCAGCGGTAAACCAGGCACTTATCACAAGTTGAAGGTAGCCAATAGATATATTACGCAGATTGACACCCCTTCTGTGGACGGTTGCGATTTGGTGACCACCATTGACGTGGGAATGCAGGATTTGACCGAAAAAGTGTTGGGAGATCAACTGCGCTCAATTGGTGCAAGAGCGGGTATGTGCATCTTGATGGAAGTTCAAACGGGAAATATCAAAGCCATTTCATCGCTTTCTCGTTTGGAAAATGGTGGATATGCAGAGATTGATCCGCGCGCTGTGACCAATATGATGGAACCTGGTTCGGTGTTTAAACCTATGTCGTTTATGGTCGCGATGGAAGATGGAAAAATCGATATGAACACCACTTGCAACACAGGTAACGGCATTCGAGAGATGTATGGTCGCAAGATGCGCGACTCCGACTGGCGCAAGGGAGGAAATGGTGTGCTCACTGTGCCTGAAATCATCAAGAAATCATCGAACGTTGGGGTGAGTACGCTCATCGACAACGCCTATGCGAGCAATCCCGACCAATTTGTAGCTGGTCTTCAGCGCATCGGCATCATGGAAGATTTGCACATCCCCATACCAGGCTACAAAAAACCGCGCATCCGCTATCGCAAAGACAATCCCGACCGATGGTACGGTACCACTTTGCCGTGGATGAGCATCGGATATGAAACGCAAGTTCCACCTATTTCTACACTGACATTCTATAATGGTGTAGCCAATGGCGGTAGACTCGTGGCTCCTCGATTTGTCACTGAAGCCCGAAGAGGAGATGAAGTGGTGCAGGAATTCCCTACTGTGGTGCTGCGCGAAAAGATGTGCAAACCCGAGGTGCTGCGCAACATCCAAATTTGTTTGGAAGGCGTCGTGGGTAAGAACACCGGTACGGGTAAATTGGCTTATTCCAAATACTTCTCCGTGGCTGGTAAAACGGGTACGGCGCAAATTTGGAGTAAGGGTGGATTTGCTTCCAACTATCTGGTGAGCTTCGCAGGTTATTTTCCAGCCGATCGACCTCGATATTCTATGATTGTCTGCATAGAAAAGGGAGCACCAGCCTATGGCGGTATTCACTGTTGCCCTGTGTTTAAGAAAATCGCAGAAGGGGTGATGGCTAAAAACCATAAGACGAACTATGAAGCGGCTATCGACACCACAGCTTTGCGCACGGCTCCACCGATGATGCAGAGTGGTAACTTAGTGGCTCTCAGCGAAGTGCTCAAAGAACTGAAACTACCGCACCGCAATAACTACCGCACGTCGGAAGGTCTTGCGTGGGGACAGCCTTTGAACCAAGGTTCGCTCTTGCTCAACAACGAATCCACACAAAAAGGACTTCCTTCGGTCATCGGCTACGGATTGCGCGACGCTGTTTATCGTCTAGAACGAATGAGAGTGAAGGTGAAAGTCTCTGGATTTGGTAGAGTTGTTGCGCAAAGTTTGCCCCCAGGATCACCGATCAAAGCTGGAATGGTGGTGCAGATTCAGTTGTCTACGGAGCAAAAACCAAACATTGACATCAAAATGTCTGAAGAGTCGGCTGTGTCTCCAGAAACAACTACTCCATCTTCGGGCGCAACTAATTCATTATCGAGTGCTACCACCACTTCTTCCAATGTAACGACTCCATCTTCAGGAACTACCACGGCTTCTTCGAATGCAGCAGCTGCAAAAAGCGAGAAAACATCGTCAAATGCAGCAGCGAAAACAGAGAAAAAGTCTGAGAAAAAGGTAGAAAAGAAAGACAATTCTTCTGGTAATAAGGAGGAGAAGACGAAGAAACAAAACGCTTCGGCTAAGGAAAAAGACAAATCTTCGGAGAAGAAGTCTGAGAATAAGCCAAAATCTTCTGACAATAAGTCGAAATCTTCTGCCAAATCGGAAGCCACTAACCAGAAAGAAAAGGCGAAAAAGGAAGAAAGTTCCAAGAAAAAGAACGAACCTTCTAAAAAAGCAGATTCTTCAGCAAACAAAAAAGACGACTTCTCCAAGAAAAAAGACGATTTTTCCAGCAAGAAGTCAGACTCCTCCGCCAAAAGAAAAGAGGATGCTGGAAAGAAAAAAGACGATTCTTCAAAGAAGAAAGACGCTCTCAAGAAATCCAAATAAGCAACAAGTATAACGTGTCTCGGCACGCATAACATACATAGATTCAATGCAATGATTCTAAAAGAAATTCTAAGCCACGTAGACATACTCGACTACAAAGGCAACTTAAATTGCAACATTAGCGGCATCGACATCGACTCACGCAAAGTGAGTGAGAGTCATCTTTTCGTTGCCGTCAAAGGAACACAAACAGACGGACACGCCTTCATCGACAAAGCCGTTTCGCAAGGCGCAAATGCCGTGGTGTGCGAAGAGATTCCGGCAAATGTTCCCGAAAACGTCACCTTCGTTCGTGTTGCCAACACCGAACAAGTGGTGGGCATCCTTGCTACAACCTTCTACGGTGATCCCACGGGTCGATTCAGCACCCCCTCCACAGAGAAAGCCGAAACCCACACAACGTTGTCAGAACAATCAGACGCAGTTTCCCCTTCCGATGGGCAACAACCCACCGACGCCTGCACGAAGAAAAGTCCACTCAAGTTGGTAGGAGTAACCGGCACCAATGGTAAAACCACCATCGCCACTGTCCTCTATCAACTCTTCCGTGGATTAGGCTATAAAGTCGGACTCGTCTCCACCGTTTGCAACTACATCGACGACCAAGCCGTGGAAGCCACCCACACCACGCCCGACCCCATCTCGCTCAACCATCTCCTCGCCGATATGGTAGAAGCCGGTTGCGAATACGCTTTTATGGAATGCTCTTCTCACTCCATTCATCAACACCGCATTGGAGGTTTGAAATTCACAGGCGGCATTTTCACCAATCTCACCCGCGACCACTTAGATTATCACAAAACATTTGAGAACTATCGCGACGCGAAGAAAATGTTTTTCGACAATCTCGATAAAGAAGCCTTTGCCATCACCAATCTCGACGACCGCAATGGCGCAGTGATGGTGCAAAACTGCAAAGCACAAGTGCGCACCTACAGCACACG
>CAJPLH010000131.1 GCA_905371275.1 Prevotellaceae bacterium | reverse complement strand
GCTAGTAACTTACAACTGTAAGGGGCAAGATTAGGCTTCTTCAGCAACAACTTCGAAAGTAACTTCAGCAGTTACGTCCTTGTGGAGCTTAACAGCAGCCTTGTAAGTACCGATTTCCTTAACATCCTTGAGAACTATGCTCTTACGATCTACGTCAAGACCGAGCTTAACGAGTTCTTCAGCGATGTGGAGGCTAGTAACAGAGCCGTAGATAGCGCCAGTTGCGCTAACTTTAGTGGCAATCTTGATACCTTCAACAGCATTGATTTTAGCAGCAAGCGCGAGAGCGTCATTCTTGATTTTCTCAAGTTTATGAGCTTGTTGCTTAAGCACTTCAGCGAGTTCCTTCTTAGCAGAAGGAGTTGCAACAACCGCTTTGCCAGTAGGGATGAGGAAGTTACGACCGTAGCCGTCCTTCACAGTAACGATTTCATTCTTGAAACCGAGACCTTGCACGTTTTCTTTGAGAATAATTTCCATTTGTGTACCTCCTCTTTATTATTTCATCAAGTCAGTTACGAAGGGAAGAAGTGCAAGATGACGAGCACGCTTCACAGCTTGAGCCACACGGCGTTGGAACTTCAAAGAAGTACCAGTGATGCGACGGGGAAGGATTTTACCTTGCTCGTTGAGGAACTTCTTGAGGAATTCAGGATCTTTGTAGTCGATGTACTTGATACCACTCTTCTTGAAGCGGCAGTACTTTTTCTTTTTGACGTCTACTGTTGGGGGAGTCAAATAACGGATTTCAGATTGTGCCATGTTTTAGTCCTCCTTTTTATTTGAGCGACGCTTTGCAGCATATTCAGCAGCAAACTTGTCGAGTTTAACAGTAAGGAAACGGAGCACGCGCTCATCGCGACGGAAACCAATTTCCAATTTGTCTACTACAGAGGGTTCAGCCTTGAACTCCACCAATTGATAGAAACCAGTGCTCTTCTTATCGATGGCATAAGCCAACTTTTTGAGGCCCCAGTTTTCTTCATTGATAACCTCAGCGCCATTAGCAGCGAGGATACCCTTGAATTTTTCGACCGCTTCCTTCATCTGAGCTTCAGACAAAACGGGAGTGAGGATGAAAACGGTCTCATACTGATTCATCATGTTGTGAATGTATTGAGTGAATAAATGAAATATCTGATGGATTTTATGCCGCTAAGCCAAGGATGGCTTATGACAAAAGCCCAAAAGACGATGCAAAAATACGACATTCTTGCAAAACTACCAAGTTTTTGGACTAAAAACCACCTTTTGGCATTATTATTGTAGGAAGAGAGCGAAGATTACAACCAGAAAGTTGTAACTTTGCAAAGATTACTCCACCGTTGATATACGCAACAAAAACTATGACAGATAACTTATCGCCTATAATATCTCAAGTTCTATCCATGAGCAAAGAAGAGTCTCGCCGCTTTCATCATGCGAAGGTCACCTCTTTGGCTTTGCTTCTTGCTATGCTCCGAAATACGGAGGGGCAAGTGCGTCCATTGATAGAAAATTTGGGAGTGCCTGTGGAACATCTCCGAGATTCTCTCGAACAAAGAATGGCAGATGTAGCTGAACAAGCAACACCTGCAGATGAACCACAGCTTGATTCAGACACAGAACGAATACTCCGATTGTCACATCTAGAAGCTAGACTACAAAAAACAACAGAAACAACTGATAAGCATTTGTTTCTAGCTTTGCTGCGTGACAGATTTAATGATGCGTGCGTCTTGATAAACCAATATGGGGTAGAATATAAGAGTGTTGCAACTGCAACAAACTCGTCTTCAACTAATTTCCAAGATAAATCCAATAATGCTTTGGAAATGGCTGGAGATATTCAAAACATCAACAGTGACGAACGCGCCAAGGTGGGGCAAAGTTCTCAAAAAGGCGAAACGAATAATAGTGAGACGCCATTGTTGGACAAGTTTGGACAAGATCTCACACAAGCTGCCGCACAAGGATGGCTAGACTCCATAGTGGGTCGCCAAGATGAAATTCAAAGAGTGGCACAAATACTTACACGTCGCAAAAAGAACAATACTATTTTAATAGGAGAACCAGGTGTCGGCAAAAGCGCGCTCGTCGAGGGTTTGGCACAACTTATTGTAAAGAATCAAGTGCCTCATCTCTTGATGAATAAACGCATTGTAACTCTCGATATGGCCTCTCTTGTAGCAGGTACACAATATCGCGGACAATTTGAGGAACGTCTTCGCAGGCTTATCGAAGAACTAAAAGCGCATAGAGAAATAATACTTTTCGTCGATGAGATTCACACAATGATTGGCGCCGGTAGTGCACCAGGTTCTCTTGATGCAGCTAATATACTTAAACCAGCCTTAGCGCGTGGAGAAGTGCAATGTATTGGGGCAACAACGATTAGTGAGTATCGAAAATCGATAGAAAAAGATGGAGCATTGGAGCGTCGTTTTCAAAAGGTGCAACTAGAACCTACAACTTCCCAAGACACACTTGTTATACTCAATAATATAAAGGAGCGCTACGAGGAACATCACAATGTGTCCTACACAGACGATGCACTTGCGGCTTGTGTGGCCTTGACAGAGCGTTATATCTGCGATCGTTCTCTCCCAGACAAAGCCATCGATGCGCTTGATGAAGCTGGTAGTCGTGTACACTTACTAAACATACAACTACCAGAACCCATTGTAGCCCAAGGAAAGTTGATTGAATCGTTGCAGCAATCCAAAGAATCAGCTGCTGCGGAACAAAGATATGAAGAAGCAGCGGAATTGCGCGATCAACTTCGCCAAGCAGAAGAAGAACTGGAACGTCTCAAAGCGGAATGGCAGTCAAACATAAAGGAACATCGCATCACTGTTGATGAAGCAGACATAGCAAGCGTCGTTTCTCTTATGAGTGGTGTCCCTGTGGAAAGGATGCAAGAAGAAGAAACTATCCGTTTGAAAGGGATGCAGCAAGCACTTTCTAGTAAGGTGATTGCCCAAAACCGCGCTATCCATCGTTTAACTCGCGCCATCACACGCAACCGTCTTGGATTGAAAGACCCCAACCGCCCTATTGGCACGTTTATGTTTGTAGGCCCAACGGGGGTCGGCAAAACGCATTTGGTGAAAACTTTGGCCGAATTTATGTTTGGCACAAAGGATTCACTCATTCGTATTGATATGAGTGAATACGGCGAGAAGTTCTCAACATCGCGTTTAATTGGAGCACCTCCAGGATATGTAGGTTATGAAGAAGGTGGGCAACTCACCGAACAAGTGAGAAGACATCCCTACTCTATTATCCTACTAGACGAAATAGAGAAAGCACATCCTGATGTATTCAACACGCTTCTACAAGTAATGGATGAAGGACGAATGACTGACGGAAATGGTACGACCGTAGACTTCCGCAACACTGTCATCATTATGACCTCTAACAGTGGTAGTCGCCAAGTCAAAGAGTTTGGTGCTGGTGTTGGTTTCTCAAATTCGGGGGAAGGTATTTCAGCTGATGCAGCAGAGAGCATTGTGCGCAAAGCACTTCAACGTCAATTCGCTCCAGAATTCCTCAATCGCCTTGATGAAGTGATTATGTTTGATCCTCTGAATGCAGAAGGCATTGCACAAATAGCAGAACTCGAGATTCATTCTCTTGCGAAACGTTTGTTAGACAATGGTCATCAACTAGTGTTGTCGCCATCTGCAAAAGAGTTCATCGCGAAAAAGGCCTTCGACCCTGTATATGGTGCGCGTTCACTACGTCGTACCCTTCAAGAATATGTAGAAGACCCAATTTGCGATTTGTTCCTTGACGGATTGCAAAAGCCCGTGCTCCATATGGAACTTGATGATCAAGGAAAGAAATTGGTTTTAACCTCTTCAGATATTCTTTAATTCGTGCATTCCTCCTCATCTCTCAACACCGATGAGGAATAAATGTCAATCTCACTCTGCGCCCTAAGGTGAATTCAGATTTACAAGCTATGACAGCGTCTATTGATTTCTTTATTTATTGCCGTCCTTCTCAGAACATTGACACAGCTCTTTCCCTGGCCAAACATCCAGCAGTAAGTAACGTCTATGTTTTGCAGGACGATACCGCCTCGCTTTCTGAAGAACTTTCAGCAATTGCTGTTGATTTACCTTCTTCTTCCAAAGCATTGCGCACCATTGCACGTGAAAGTTCTGCAGAATACGTGTTCTTGTTCTTACAACCTAAAGGATTCTTGCCCAACTACCGTTGCATCGAACGTATGCTACAAGTGGCCACAGACACTAATGCGTCAATGGTGTATGCCGATCGTTGGGATCAACACGAAGAAGAAAACGGCAGTTTTTCAACGCCGACTCTTCATCCTGTCAATGACTATCAGCTAGGCTCTGTTCGTGATGATTTCGATTTTGGAGGGTTATGGCTTGTTCGTGGCAACTTGCTTCGCGAATTTGCTTTGGGGCATAAACAACGCTATAAATATGCTGCGCCATATGCTTTGCGACTTTATCTTAGTCGTAACGGAGAACTTGTACACCTACGCGAACCACTTTATTCTTTACTCGAAACGGATTTAAGAAAGAGTGGAGAAAAGCAGTTCGACTATGTTAGTCCTTCCGCTCGTGAGGTACAACTGGAAATGGAAAAGGCTTGTACCCAACATTTGAAAGAAATTGGGGCTTGGATATCTCCAGATGAGTATGATGACGTACCTACTCCTTTCCCAGCACATTTATGTCCGGCAACGGAGCAATCCAAAGAAAGCGAACGTCCCTTAGCAGAAATAGCTCAACTTCCCACAGTTCCACTAGAAGGAAACTCAGAACAATTTCCTGTTACGGCATCGGTCATTATTCCCGTGCGCAACCGCGTACGCACCATAGCTGATGCCGTGAATTCTGCTTTGTCACAAATTGCAGATTTCGCATACAATGTTATTGTCGTTGACAACCATTCGACAGACGGTACAGGAGATATTTTGGCGCAACTTGCCCAAGACAAGAGAGTTAAAGTTATTTCTCCTCAACAAACAGATTTGGGAATTGGCGGATGCTGGGATTTGGCGATTAGAAGTGAGCATTGCGGACGCTTTGCCATCCAATTAGACTCAGACGATCTTTACAGCGGAACAGACGTACTGACTCGCATTGTAGCTGCTTTCCGTGAACAAAAGGCGGCTATGGTGATTGGCGCCTATCGTATGGTAGATTTTTCGCTCAACACGTTACCTCCTGGACTGATTGCTCATGCAGAGTGGACTCCAGACAATGGAAGAAACAACGCGCTACGTATCAATGGTTTGGGAGCCCCTCGCGCATTTGATGTCACCATACTCCGAAACATTGGAGTACCTAACACGAGTTATGGTGAAGACTACGCATTAGGTTTGGCCATTTCGCGCCATTACCGCATTGGTCGCATCTATGATGAGCTTTATTTATGTCGCAGATGGGAGGGCAATTCAGATGCTGCGCTTGCCATTGACGCTGTAAATCGCCACAATGCCTACAAAGATCAATTGCGCACCATTGAGATTCAAGCAAGACAACAGATGAACAGCCGCTGGAATCATAGACTTCAACAATCTGAATTCACCTTAGGGCGCAGAGTGAGATTGACATTTATTC
>CAJPLH010000130.1 GCA_905371275.1 Prevotellaceae bacterium | reverse complement strand
GTTGAAGGACTTGCAGCAAACGAAGTCTTCCCCAAGTGTGGAGGGTGCGAGCTGTTTAACGATGACCCCGTTCTCCGTGTCT
Source organism: Prevotellaceae bacterium (assembly GCA_905371275.1). Lineage (GTDB taxonomy): Bacteria > Bacteroidota > Bacteroidia > Bacteroidales > Bacteroidaceae > Alloprevotella. The sequence continues at coordinate 5,504 of CAJPLH010000130.1, read as the reverse complement.
AGCACATAGACCTTGCCCCATTCCACCCAATCGGCTATATTTTTAGAGATGAAAAGCACGCAACCGCTTGGATAAGTTGGCGACATACTTTGCCCTCTGACGCTGATGGCGAACTGCGCGCCTTTGAAAGGTGTAGGCACTGTTTCACATTGTGCGAGCGTGACGCCATTGCGCGCAAATCCGTCTAATTGTCCGCCTTGTGCTTCAAAGGGGATGAGTGGGACGCGCTTTGTTTCTTCATCGACTGTTGGGGCTTTGGGAATATTTTCGGTTGTGACAGTAGAATCTACGAGCATAGAACCCTCACCAGATAATAGCCAACCAGCGGATAAATCAGTATAGAAGTTTGTAGCAGAATTTGCTATCTTTCTAGACATATCCCTGCCTTTATTTCTTGACTTTCCTAATAATCCATTTGAAAGGCTTAGGTCTTTCGTTACTTGATTATCATTTAGTCCCTTGTATTTCATATACAAATCGAACCTATCTATTACGCGCATCATATTTTAACATTGTAAATAGAAAGAATTTCTATATTTCCCTTGGTGGATATAGAAGTTTGTGCTATCTTTGCGCCGTGAACCAAGGCGCACACCAAAGGTCACACAGCAAAGGTAGCAAATACCGCGCAATCCTCAAAGAAATAACCCAAATAAAACAACAATGAAACAGCAAGAAAGAATCAAGGCTTTCGAAGCTTTCGATAAAGCCCACAAAGAAGCAAAGAAAAAAGCACGTGCAATCATTGGCGAAGTGCAAGGCATCACCTTTAACTTGCGCGACAAGCAGAGAAAGGGAGAGGTGAAAATCAACGTCGTAGACGCTCTCAACCTCGACTTCTACTACGAACCGATTATTTGTGCAAAGTATTGCATATCAAATATATCCTTCTATATAGGTGACATGGAAGAGAACGGCACAGAAGAAGAATTTGCCTTTGTGTTCCAACGCTTGAATGATTTGATGGAAACCGCAAAAAGCAATTTCGAGAAAGTCAAACATCTAGTTTCCAAGTACGACTAACCCAATATCAAGAAGGCGCAGCCACGGATAACACCAACAATCAGAGGGCAGCGGAGGGAGGTGACAACCCCTCCGCCCCATATTTCAAATCAGCAAACGCAATGAAACAAGAAGAATCAAAGTATACCGCGCTCAGTTTGCGCAGAGAAGTCGCAGAAGTCCTCGAGCTACTTCGCAGGCTATCTACTCAAACATACATTTACACTTGCCTAGTTGATAAAGCGAAACCAGGTGACCAAGTAAATATCACGTACGCTTCCGAAATCTACGAAAGCGCAGAACGAATCAAAGCAGCAGTGCGAACGGTGGAGAAATTTCCGCATCTCATTGAGCTAGTACAAGACCAAGAAGAAGATTTGCGCAAACTATATAATCGACTAGCTAAGATACTTCTCGACGCACACGCAGAGTATCGCAAACTCATAGAATAACAACAACCCAAGGGACAACGAAGGGAGGTGCCCCCGCCCCTCAATCTTTAACCCATCAAACACCACACACAATGAAGTTCAATCCACACGCAATCAATAAGACGTTTCAAGAAATCACTGGCTTTAAGGTGACTAATCTCTCAATACTAACTTTTGTTTTTGGTGCGATATTCTGTTTCGTTTTACTCGGTATCGGAGCAAGAACCCAAGAAAAAGGCTATATCTACATCTCGCTAGTCGTTGCTTTGCTAGCAAACACACCAGCAACAATCGAGATTTACAGACAAATCGAAGAAGAAGAAAAGGAGGACAAATAAGATGGCATACCACATGGTAACGACAAAAGAACTTCGCGACATGATGAGTGATGCAATCGCCATCGGAATACACATAGCCGACAAGCAAAGGTATCCAGCGCGCGACCTCATCTCTCAGTCGGAAGCCTACAGACGATTTGGACAAGTCAATGTGCAGCGGTGGAGAGATAACGGACTATTGCACCCCCAGCGCACAGGACCACACGCCAACAACAGCGTGAGATATTCGGTAACAGAGATTTCAGCAGCCATAGCAGCAGAAGGCGTTCAGAGGTCGGTAAACTCACCAGGGGCTTTCGAAGCCTACCAAGAAACAAAGAAGCAAAGAACAAAGGTGGGATGACAACCCCACACAAGGTCGTGAACGGCAGCAGCGGTTGTCGTGGTTAAAGCATCAAAGAGTGCGATGCAGTCGCATACATCAGATTCAAAAAGAGTACAGTTACTGAGAGACTTACGGCGGTTCGATTCCGCCCACGACCACAAAGTTTTTCTTTGTATTAGATTTTTCATTATCGAACAACGCGCGCAAGTTGTGAAACAACCGCAGTTGGAATTAGGTTACTCACCTACGTCACGCAGAGATGCGCTACGTAGGAACACGGCAAAGCAGGTTTGCACACTCTCTCCCGAGGATAGTATCCATTGAACATTACGTATTGAATTTTAATGGAGAGTGTAACGGTTCGATTCCGTTTTTGTCACTAGGTTTTATTCCCATATAAACCTCCTTCTCTCATACAGCAGCGATGCAGGATGAGAGACACGGCAAAGCAGGTTCGCACTCAAGAGTAAGATTAAGTTGTTGTTCTTGATATTTGAATTGTTTATGTTCGAGTGGCGGTTCGATTCCGCCTTTGCCACTAACTCAATAAGACAATGAACATAAAGAAAAAAGACACGCTACCAAGTGTTCAAATCCTATTACCCACAGGGAAGGGGGTACAGTTGATAAGACACTTTGGATACGCAAAAAACACGATTATAAAATACTTGAGCGGTGCAGCCCTCACCCCCGAGAGCCAAGCACGCGCCAAGAAAGTTCGAGAATACGCCCTCAACCATCTACAAGGGGTATATCTCAAGTAAACAAACAACCACAATGAAGCCAAAAGACCTACAAAGCGTAATTGAGATTAGAAAGGCACTAATCGAGCAAAGCGAAAACTTAGGCTTTCTCTATTTGGAGCAGGCCTACCAATGGGTGATAGAAGCCCCCGAGGAAGAACGAGACGACCGCCTATATGCAGCAGTGCAAGCACTCAAGACAAAGAAGCACCACAAGGCTGTCTACGATTGGGTGTTCAAAGGGAAAACATTCTACGACCCCGATACAGTGCAGTGCCTAGGCAATTCAACCTCCATATAGTGACAGCTCAAGAACTCGCAGCACTCCTAAAGCTCAAAAGCGAATACAACACCCTTCTCTGGCGAATCTCGATGAGGCTAAAGAAAAGCCCCGAGGAGATAGAGAAGGCACTACAACAAGCACTACTACAAGCATTCAGCAATTCGGAAATACCGAACAACTAAAGCACTAAGCAGATGCAGGTAAAAATCACGACATACATAGACCCCTATTGCTTTGCCCTCAATGTTCCCGTTGAACATCAGAAAGGTTTTCTAATCGAGCTTTTCAATATTTTCTATACTCAACACGTGATAGAAGCCTACAAGGAAGTCCAGCAAGAAAACCCCGACATTTTCCCTCCCTTACTTGAGGAGCAGTAAACAACCCACACATACAAACATTCAAACGTAATGAAAAGAATAACCCTAAACAGCATCACCCTCCAGCATTTCAAAGGAGCGGAGAACGAAACCCACCACTTCAACGGCCAAGACGTCATCATCCGCGGAAAGAACGGCAGCGGAAAGACCACCATCTTTGATGCCTTCACTTGGTTACTTTTTGGTAAAGACCACCTAGGACGCAGCAAGTTTGACGTCAAACCCCTAGACAGCAACGGCGACGAGCGTCACCACCTAGACACACGAGTGGAAGCCACAATCAGCGTGGACGGAGAAACAATCACACTCACACGCACCCTCAAGGAAGATTGGAAGAAGAAGCGCGGAACGACTGAAGCCTACCTAGCAGGCCACACCGAAGAATTCACCATCAACGAAGCACCACAGAAGGCCAAAGAATATAAAGCCTACGTAGACGCACTTTGCAGCGAGGAAGTATTCAGAGCCATCACCAACCCCCGATTCTTCCCCGAGCAAGACGCAAAAGACCAGCGCAAAATCCTAGCAAAACTAGTCAGCATCACTCCCGACGACATTCGCTTTGAACTCGAAAAGGAACACACTCCCGAAGACGTAGATGCCATTTGCGCAGCGTGCGGAACGAAATCACCCGATATGCACCGCGCAGAGCTAGCAGCCAAAAAGAAGAATTGCCAACAGCTCACAACCACCATTCCAGCGCGCATTGAGGAAATCCAAAAGACATTCGACCCCCGAGATGCAGCAGACACCAGCATTGAGTTTGCGCTTTCAGAGAGCAACAAGAAGCTCACCGAACTACAAAAGGGCATCAGCACCAACGACAACGCAAAGCACCGCGTACAGCTCCAAATCGACATTGAGAACCGAATGGCAGCAATCACACAAGAAGAACTCAAGGCGCACAACAACGAAACCATTGCTTTCGACCGAGAAATCAACCAGCGCGAGCAGCAGCTAAAGCAGTTGCAAGAAGTAGCCAGCCAGCGCACACTCATTGAGGACAAACTAAAGACGATGGCAGCGCAGCGTGAGAACCTCATTGAGGAGTGGAAGACCATACAGGCGGAACCCTTTGAGATTGACCCCAACGCTCTTTATTGTCCGTGTTGCAAACGCGCCTTTGAACCCGACCAAGCCGAAGCCAAGATGGAGGAGATGCAAGCCAACTTCAACCAGCACAAGGCAGAGCGACTAGCAGAAAACCAACGCAAGGGAAAGGCCGTCAAGGAACAAAGAGAGCGACTACAAGAGGAACTCAAAAACAGTGAGATGGCAGCCGAGGAAGCCACGCAAGTAGCACTCACGCTCAACTCAATGAAAGCGCAGCGCAAAGCACTCAAACCAATAGAAGAGAGATTGCAAGAACGAACAGCCCAAGACGGGCAACTCAAAGCACTACAACTCGAACTCGACAGCATTCCCGAAGACGCGCCAAGTCAAGAAGACGAGAGCCGACAACAAGAGATTGAGCAGCTCCAACAGAAGATTGCCGAACTCAACGTGGCAAAGGCGAAAGAAGCAGCCATCAACGAAGCCGAAGCACGCATCAAGGAATTACGCGCTCAACTCAAAGAAGCCAATCAGAAACTCGCAGACGTGGAACGCGAAGAAGACCTCAGAAACGAGTACAGCCGAGCTTTCGGACGCGCTATGGAAACCCAAGTAAACAAGCACTTCGAGAAGGTGAGATTTTCACTCTTTGAGTACACGCTAGACGGCACACCGAAGGAAACGTGCAAAGCCACCATCAACGGAGTTGCTTACGGCTCAACCCTCAACACGGCAGCGCAAATGAACGCAGGGTTAGACATTATCCGAACCCTTTGCCAACACTACCAAGTGCAAGCTCCTGTCTTTGTGGACAATGCCGAGAGCGTGAACAAGCTTTTGCCCATTCCCTCACAGACAATAGAGATGAGAGTGACAAACGAAGATTTCGCAGTCACTTTGCAAGACAAACCCAAACAATAACCCCAAATAAAATCACCAACAATGGCAA
>CAJPLH010000129.1 GCA_905371275.1 Prevotellaceae bacterium | reverse complement strand
TGGTTGATGAGCAGTCCGTTTTGGTCGTAGTAACGCAATTCTAAGCCATAAACTACCTTGTCGGAAGCCACAACATCGAAATGATTGCGGGCTGTGGTGACCGTCATTTCGCCATTATCGTCTTTGGCGATGTCGATTTCCTGCATCACTGGAAGGGAAAGACTGTCGCCGGCCTCGTGGATGGTGCGATAAACATTGATTTCGTCTTCGCCATTAGGGCCAACATTGAGGGTGCCACCGGGATAGCCCATGCGCAAGATGGCGTGAACAGCATAAATTTGGTCGTGTCCCTTGACATCGCGTTCGATGGATGAGGGGGGAGCTTTGACCACTTTCTTGAAAAAGTCGTCAACTTGGTTGTCTGAACAACTTACCAAAGCGGCAAGTGCCAAACATCCTGTGCCGATGTAAGATAATATTCTAGATTTCATTGTAAAGAATCATTGAATTACGATTCGTACCATAACGGTCTAATGACCGATTGGGATTGAAGAGAACTAAGCGGCTGCAAAAGGTCGTTGGGCGACAAGAGCAGCACTCCAATCATGGTGCAACACGTGTGTGTTGCTGCCACAGATGTTTAGAATCTGATGAGGGTTCTCAGAGAGAAGTTGGCGCCTCGCTCGTGGGCATAATAGCGGAAGCGGTCGGTGTACTCCTTATATAAGGTGTTGAGCACGTTGTCACCGACAAGCATAAACTTGATTTCACGTTTGTGAGGAAGTTTGATGGCGAAATCGGCCGTTCCGTTGAGCAAGAAATAAGCATCGGGCGAATCTGGCACGAGGTCTTTGTCGGGATCGAAACGTGTTTGCTTGGCCACATAGATGCCGGAGAGGGAAAGCGAAGCCACATATTGTTGGCGATTGCCCAAAACTTTGGTGTAGCTGGCTGAAAGTCCGTAGCGATCGGAAGGCATGAAGGGCAACCAGTCTTGACGACTCAAGTTGCGACCAAAAATCCATTCGCCTTTGGCCACGAGGGTCAAGGGTTCGATGGGCTTGTAGGTGGCTTCGATGTCACCGCCCACCAAACGCACATCGTCTTGGTCGTAGATGAACTTAGGATACTTACCGCTGGGGTGATTGTGGTAGCGATCTTTACCATTGCCGATGTGGTCGTAGATGTAACTGTCGATGCGCTGATAGAACATGCTGGGTTCTACGGAGAATTTGGTGTTTCTCCACTTTGTGCCCAACACGGCTTTGTAGCCACGCTCACTTTCTAAGTGGCGATTGCCCACCACCCAATAAGAACCTTCCTGCAAACCGATGGCATAAAGTTCGTTGATGTCTGGTGGTCTCCACGACCAACCCACATTGGCGCGCGCATCCCACTGATCGCTGATTTGATAGTGCGCAGCGAGCGAAGAGGTGAAGTTGCTGTAGAGTTTGAAGTCGTCGTAATAGGTGTAGTTGCTCAAACTGGTGTAGCCATTGACCGACATCACGCGGAAGTCGTAGCGCAAACCGAGAGCGGCTTGGAGTTTACCCCACTGTGCTTTATGGAGAGTGAATCCTCCCATAGAGAGTGCGGCAAAGTTGGGCACAAAGGCAGGCTGTTTCGTGCCGGGATAGTTGAAGTTTTCTTGATAGGTGTTGGCCAAACCTGTCTCTGTGGTCATGTTCCACAAATGCCATTTGGCGTTCCACGTCACATCAAACTTATAGGTTTTGAGAATCAAGTCTTGCATAGGAATCCAACTCCACTGCTGCTTCTTACGATTTTCAAATTCCTGACGCAAATTCTCTTGGAATGAGCCCACGATGTCGAGTTGGTGGTCGTCGTTGATGCGCCATTTTACCTCGCCCTTCACGGTGAAGTGTTGCGACTGTTGGAAAGGAGGTTGGATGTCGTAGGAGAAATTGCGCAAAGTAGACACATCGGGACGTCCTGCCTCGAAGCGTTTGATGAGCTGGTCGAGGTCAGAAATCTTAGAACCGTAATAAATGCCACTGCGCTGATAGTAGATGCTAGAAAGCAAGGTGGCCGTGATGTTTTTGTCCTTGTAGCCCAACATGGCTGAGAGCGCAATGTTGTTGTAGCCTGTGTTGTTGAGGATGTAGTCGGCCGTGTGGTAATCACCTCCCTTGGTGTAGTTACCATGCACGCGCATACCCCAACGTTTGTAGCCTGCTTCGAGGGTTCCACTGCCCGAAACACCACGAGCATTGGTGTCGTAGCCAGCATTTACCGAACCTTTGACGTGAAAACGTGTGCTGTCGTAGGGCAAGGGTGCGTCGTTGAGCAACACCACTCCACCCATTGCGCCAAATCCGTAGCGGATGCACTCTGCACCTTTCACCACTTCTACCATGCTAGAACCGGTGTAGTCCACTTCGGGAGCGTGGTCGGCTCCCCAACTTTGGCTTTCGAGGCGCACACCGTTGTTCATCAACAGAATTCTGCTGGAGTGCATACCCTGAATCACGGGCTTGGCAATCGTTCCTCCCGTGCTGATGGAGCTCACTCCGGGGATGGTTTCGAGCAATTTTGCCAAAGAGGTGGCACCACCCTTCTCGATGTCGGTGCTTTTCACCGCTGCCGACTGTTGCAACACGGAGGTGTGCTTGCGGCGCGCGCTCACTGTGACGCCCTGAATGGTGTGACTGGCATCTTGCAGAACGAGGGAGATTTGGCCATTGGCGGGGATGGTGACGGTGCGTTTAAGTGGATTGCAACCGATGTAGGTCACTTCCACATGGATGCGCTGCACGCCTTGTGCCAAGCGCACGGTGCAGCGACCATTGTTGTCGGTCACGCCCATCACTTTACCGTCTATGCGCACAGATGCACCAATGAGGGTTTCATTGGAACCTTGGCGCGTGATGGTGAAATGCACCACTTGGCGCGTAGCGTTGGTTTGCTCAGTGGGAAGCACGGCCGAAGTTGCTGCAAAGGGTGCAGCAATGGGCGTTGCATAAGAAGATGAGAATGTGTTGTCCGCAGCCGCCAGATTTGTTCCATTCGCCATCGCAGCGATTGAGAACCCTTGTGCCACCAATGCCGCACAAAGGGCAAGCGGTGCAGTGCCGAAGCGTTGCGGTGGGGACAATGTTGCTTTTTTCATACGAGATTTTTGCATATCATAGGTGAGTTGGCATTTCCTCTCACGAGGTTTCCACTCTTTTACATTTGCATTGGGTTGATGTGGAATTGGCCTTTTGGCACAAACTCCTACAAAGTGTTTACTGCGCAATTTCTCCGCACCTTCTGATTTTTCAGAAACTACTCCTGGGCTTTGTGGCTAAGAGGATGAGCAAATGACGAAAAGGTTTGCTGAGGGTGAGATAAATGCTGCATATCGTCAAAAATATGCACGGATTTATTATATTGACCGCTCCTCAAACGGTAGCCTTTCACAACAATTGTTCCTAGCCATCGGGGAAACTGTGTTTTGTGAGTGCAAAGTTACGGCCTTCTCCTCGCCTACTCAATACTCACTTCTAGGTATTTTCCTTTTTTCGATTAGATTTATTTGCACTCAAACTTCGAAATCAACAAAAAAAACACTATTTCACAACGAGAACGGCAATATATAATAATCCCTTTTCCAAAAAGACTAATTCTTTCGTATTCTCTTGCATAAAGTCTGTATTTATTTCGATTTATCCAGGATTATCTGCTCAAGACCTAAGGAGCGAATGGGAGTAATAGCACCCTTTTTCTGCACCGAGAAAAGTCCCCCAAAAAAAACGACGGCTCATTTCTCTAAAAACGACGTGTCGTTTTACCAAAAACAACGTGTCGTTTTACCAAAAACAACGTGTCGTTTTACTAAAAACAACGTGTCGTTTTATCAAAAACAACGTGTTGTTTTTTTGCCAACAAAGTATTGATAAGACAACCATCTGATTATCAGAACAAAAAAAATCTCGGACATCGTGAAATGTCCGAGAGATATGATGCCTCCTATGGTGACAACTGTTGCATCACCATTTGGTGGGAGAGAAATGTCAATGAAGAGGCGAAACGAAGTGCACACTAATTTTTTGAACGATTGAGGAGGGCTTTGATTCCTTCAATCTCAAAAGTGAGATACTCTTCAATGAATTTTTCGGCTTCGCTTTCGCTCATATTGCGATCGATGATTTCTTCAATCATACTAAACATACCCGCTGAGAGCCATCTGATAAAGGCATTGGAAAGTTGCGCACGCAATTCTCCTTGTTCATCGGTAAGATGCGAAAACCACTGCGAAACTATTCGAGAGCACTTATCAATGAATTCGTGTCTATAAGTTTCAAGCGAAGAGCCCTGCGCGCGATAAAAGACAAGAAACATCAAGTCGCGGTGCTCTTTAACCAACGACAAATAAGTCGCTGTGGTCTGCTGTATGTTCTCAGGAGCGTTCCAAGCAAGCATATCGTAGCCCGAGAGTCCGTAATACGACTCCAACAGGTGCTCCATCTCAGCCGTAAAAGGCTCTACTACTGCAATAAAGAGCGCATCCTTGCTAGGGAAATAATTGTAGAGATTGCCCAAACTCGTGCCGGTAGCAGTCGCTACGCCACGCATCGAAGCCTTCAAAAAGCCGTCTTCGAGGAAGGCAGTGCGTGCCACATCCATAATGGTGCGTCGGGTGTGATCTTTTAGTGTCTGCATACTGGGAGGGTTATAATTTATATTTGCCACAAAGATACGGAAAAATGCGAGACGCCTCCAAAAATTTCGACTTAAAAATCTATTAAAATCTGCGTTTTTTGCGTTTACATCGTTCATTATTACGCACATATCGCAAAGAATATTGAAAATAACATACCTTCGCGACAGAAAAATAGAAAGAAATCGAGATTTTCAGACACAAATACCGCGTTTGTTGCGATTTAATTTTGCAAACAGCATTTTAATTCGTAACTTTGCATCGATACAGAATAAAACATCGAAGGTTGGAAAGAAAGACACACCACCCCACCACAACCGCTTCTCACGATGTCAAAACCTTTTTTATCGACCATTAAAACACCATCTTTTATGAAGATCCACGATCAACAGTCGTGCCCACAATTGCCGGAAGATACGGCACGATTCGAAAAGACTATCTCCCCTATCCTTCAACAACTTAAGAAGTATGCACAAAGTCTTCCACACTCTCCTGCCTATGAGGAGGAAGACTGGCAAGATGCCCTCATTGAGATATGGCAACAACTCCACCTTTGCCCTCTGGGCGAGGAAATCAATTGGGCTATGCAACACATCGCACACAGATTCTTCCTCAATCGTATGGAGAGGTACCGAAAGAAAAACACCTTCATTTGTTGCGAACTTGATGACAGTAAACTTTGTTCAATGCCTGATGACACACCAGAAATGAGCTTTTCATCGGAGTTGGAGCGATTAACAAACAATGTTTCCTGCGTGAGAACCGCAAAAATTGTGAATTGTTTGGCAAAACAGCCTGAATTGAACCGTTCCATCGTTTTGATGCATCTCGACAATTACACTTTGCCCGAAATAGCAAAAACACTAAAACTTACGAAATCCGCCACAATCTATCGTTTTCGTCAAACGATAAAGGCGATGAAAGACGCAGCACTATGAAAATTCGCATCTTTCCAAAGGGAACAATGGCGAAAAGACAGAACAGAAGCACACTTCGTCGACGTGAAGCAGATGCTTTGTTTCATCAATTCACCATTCCATCATCTC